>JAOZPW010000038.1:0-8594 GCA_029932545.1 Thermoanaerobaculales bacterium
TGGTCGTCGCAGACCTTTTTCATGGTGCCTGCAAGATTGGCCCTGGCTGCAGTATAGGAAATTGCGCGCATGTATTCCTCCGAATCATCCAATGAGCAATCTACCTGTACAGAATACCGTCCATGTACAGGTATGTCAAACGATCGAGGGGAGAAGACAGTTCTCTCGCAAAGAGCGCAAAGGGGGGGTGAGGGGTAGGGTGGGCCTTGGCCCACCATCGGCCGGCCTGACCCCTCAAATTGGTGGGCCAAGGCCCACCCTGACAGCTCCTTTACCGTCTCGGCAGGTCTGTCGCCGAACGGCCGATGGAGTCGTAGGTGAAGCCGGCTTCGCGCATGCGTTCCGGGTTGCAGACGTTTCTCAGGTCGACCATCACCGGGGCTTTCATGAGTTTTTTGAGCTTGTCGGTGTCAAGCGACCGGAACTGATTCCACTCGGTGGCGATGACGAGGCAGTCGGCGCCCTCCGCCGTGTCGTAGGCGTTGGTGCAGTAGACGATCGAGTCGGGCAGCAATTCCTTGGCATTTTCCATCGCTTCGGGGTCGAACGCCCGGACTGTAGCGCCGCCGGCGACCAGGGCGCGAACCAGGGGCAGGGCGGGAGAGTCCCGCATGTCATCGGTCTCGGGTTTGAAGCTCAGACCCAGCACGGCGACTGTCTTCCCCTGGATTTCGGCGCCCAGCGCAGATTCGACCTTGGCAATTGAGCTTTCCTTGATCCGGTCGTTGACCCGAATGACGGTCTCGACAATCTCGAAGGGCAGGTCCACACGGCGGGCGATGTCGGCCAGCGCCTGGGTGTCCTTGGGGAAACACGAGCCGCCATAGCCGGGACCGGGGTGTAGGAACTTGGGGCCGATTCTTTTGTCCAGGCCCATGCCCTTGGCGACGTGGTGGACATCAGCACCCAGTCGTTCACAGAGCTGAGCGACCTCGTTGATGAATGTGATCTTGGTTGCGAGAAAGGCGTTGGAGGCGTACTTGATCAGCTCCGAGGTTTCGACGTTGGTGATGACAAAGGGTGTTTCCCTCAGATACAGCGGCGCGTAGATATCCTTCATGATGGCGATTGCCTGATGGTCCCGGGCGCCGATGACGACGCGATCGGGGCGCATGAAGTCCCCGATGGCGGATCCTTCACGCAGAAACTCGGGATTGGAGACAACCGAGAAGGGACTTTTCGATCCAGCCTGCTCGCCCAGGATTTTCTCGATCATTTGACCCGTACCGATCGGCACGGTCGATTTGGTGACGATGACTTTGTAGCCATTGAGGTTTTTTGCGATGCTCTCGGCCACTTGCACGACGTAGGAGAGATCGGCCGAGCCGTCATCTTTGGGGGGGGTGCCGACGGCGATGAAGATTGCCAGTGCCTGCTGAATCGATGAGTCCAATTCGGTTGTGAAGTGGAGGCGATCCTCTTTGATGTTCTTGGCGACGATGGCGTCGAGTCCCGGTTCGTAGATGGGAATCTCTCCGCCAAGCAGCATGTCGATCTTAGTCGTGTCCTTGTCGACGCAGGTGACGTTCATACCGAAATCAGCGAGACAGGCGCCTGTGACCAACCCGACGTAGCCCGTTCCAACAACGCAGATGTTCATTTCTATCCTCCGTGGCCCGGGCGCGTATCAAATCGCGCCCAACGAGCCGGGATTCTACCAGAACCACTTGAGCTTGCGGTCGTTTCGGGCTACGCTCCCGACGCCCGGAAAGCAATGTAGGGCATGGAGGTTTCCAATGACTGTCCCCCTTCTGGATCTGACACGGCAATACGTTCCTCTTCGTGACGACATTCTGGCCGTCATCGACGATCTGTGTTCGTCGCAGCGTTTTATTCTTGGCCAGGCCGTCGCCGACTTCGAAACCGAGGCGGCCGAGGTTCTCGAGGTTGAACACGCTATCGGTGTAACGTCGGGAAGCGACGCCTTGCTGGTCGCCTTGATGGCGCTCGGCATTGGCCGCGGAGACGAGGTCATCGTGCCGACCTTCACGTTCTTTGCCTCGGCGGGCGTTGTGCACAGATTGGGAGCGACCCCGGTCTTCGTCGATATTGACCCTGTGGACTACTGCCTCTCGATCGATCAGGTCCGGGAGGCGATCTCTCCAAGGACCAAGGCGATCATGCCGGTCCACCTCTTCGGTCAGGCAGCCGATATGGAGGGCCTGATGGAGGTAGCCGGCGGTATTCCAATCATCGAGGACTGTGCCCAGGCATGGGGCGCTGATTTCAAGGGACAACAGGTGGGAAGCATGGGCCTGATGGGCGCCTTCTCGTTCTTTCCGTCGAAGAATCTCGGTTGTTTTGGCGATGGTGGCATGGTGACTACCAACGATTCCGAAGTCGCGGCCAATCTCCGTGAACTGCGGATGCACGGCCAATCCGGTCCCTACCTGCACCCAAAGGTCGGTGGGAACTTCCGGATCGATGCACTGCAGGCGGAGATTCTCAGGGTCAAGATGCCACACGCGGCCGCCTGGATTGACGGCCGGAGACGCCATGCTGCCCTCTATACCGAGTTGTTCGCCAATGCCGGTCTTAGCGAAATCGTGGAGCTACCGAAGGCCCTTGAGGGGCGTGGTCACACATTCAATCAGTACGTTATCCGGACGTCCAAAAGGGATGAACTCAGGGCGCATTTGACAGGACTGGGCATCGGTTGTGGAGTCTATTATCCCCTGAGTTTGCACCTGCAACCCTGCTTTGCGGAACTGGGCTACAAAGAGGGCCAACTGCCGGTCTCCGAGCAGGCCAGCCGTGAGGTCCTGGCGCTGCCGGTCTTCGGTGAATTGAGTGATGACGAGCTGCGCGAGGTCGTCGAGGGGATAGCGGCCTTCTACGGGTAAAGGATGCGGGTCCTTCTGGTCACGACGCGGTTTCCTCTTCCGGCGTGGAGAGGCCAACAAGTTCGAACTGTCGAGTGGTTGGCGGCACTTCGAGATCATCAGGTAACGCTGGTGTGTCCGGAAGGGGCGCCAGCCTCAAGGTTGGGCGATGTCAATCTCCAGTCCTTTCGTTCCTCCGCGTCGTCAAGGGTGTGGGCCATGTTGCATCATGCCGGTGTTGGGCAGATGCCCGTTCAGGAGGGGATGTATGCGACCGGAGCCGCCCGTGCGGCCATTCGAGGCGCCGTAGCCGAGACATTTCCCGACCTCGTCATCATCCAGATGGTCCGCTGCGCCTGGGCGGCCGAGGAGATCGAGCGCGAGGCGCCGGGAATCCCGATTCTCTTTGATGCCATCGACGCGATGGGCCTGCACTATGAGCGTGCCGCTGAGACCTTGAACCCGGTCATCCGGCCTTTTGCCCGCCTCGAAGCCTCCCGGTGCCGGCGCCGCGAGCAGCAGTTGGCTTTGCGGGCGGCCCTGACCGTTGCAGTAGCTGATCGGGATATCGAGGCGCTCGGTGCGCCCGAGGACAGGGGACTGGCGATTCCGGTATCGGGAAGAACATCAGAGATCTCCCGAAAGCCGGCCTCGGCGCCGACGATCTTGCTTTCGGGCAATCTGGGCTATCGGCCGACGGTTGAAGCAGCGCGGTGGTTCGGAGCCGAGGTCTGGTCCCGGCTGAAGTCAGAGATTCCGGGTGCTCGATGGGTTCTTGCGGGCGCTCGACCTGCCCCCGTCATCCGTGCCCTGGCTGCCCAGCCTGGCGTAGAGATTCATGCAGATGTCCCTGATCTCGGACCCTTCCTGGCCGAGAGCTGGGTCGCAATTGCACCGATGGCCTCCGGTTCAGGTGTTCCGATGAAGGTCTTGGAAGCCTGGGCAGCCGGTGTGCCTGTCGTCGCCCATCCGTGGACCGCGGCTGGCTTGCACGGCGCCGGTCAAGGCGCGCTACGGAAGGCAGAGAATGCGGATGAGTGGGTCAGTGCGCTGATTGAGCTCCTTGGCAACCGGGATGCTCGGGCAACCCTGGCCGCCCGAGGGCGCGAGGCTTGGAATCGAAGCTACCGGCCGGAGAGGGTTGCCGAGCAGATTCGGGAGGCGGTTTCCAGGGCGGCCACGGTCGCTCGGTAACTCGAAGAGCAGAGGCAGCGTAAGGGGCGGCGACCGGGGCCCCCCCCTCCGGGAAATGACCTCGGCGTCGTTTCCCCTACGGCGTGGCGAAGTCCCATCCGCTGCTGTCGCCACTCTCGAAACCTTCGGCAAAGATTGACGATTCGATCGCTTTTCCCCGCACGATGATGTCGTCGACGTGCCATCCGTCACGAGTTTGGCTGCCGTCGGTGTCGAGGCGGAAACGGATTCGAGCCTGGGCGGTGCCGCTGAGGTCTGGAAGTTGAAGGACGACCTCATCCCATCCCGAGTTTGAGCCGTCCCACCTGATCGCTTCGGACCACGTCGAGCCTCCGTTTGTCGAATGCTCAACAATTGCGTAGTCGTAGTTGCTCTCGGTCACATAGGTGTGAAAGAAGCTCAGTTCGACGTTTTCGACGTTTGACAGATCCATCACGGGTGACGTCAACGAAGAATCGACGTTGTCTCCGTATTCCCCACCTGGGCTATCGGTCCAACTGTGTGCCGGTGAATGTGCCGACTCGGTGGTCAGGGCCCAGGGGCTCTCGGCGGTCCATCCTTGGGCGTTACCGTCTTCGGCATCCTCGAACAACGAGACCTCAAATGGTTGCAATAAAAAGTCGACCGTCGTCGTCGAGCCGGTGACGGCCGCCACGCCCGAAACGCTGGCGCCGCCATGATCCGGACCGGTCGGTGTTGCGGTAACCGTGTAGACGCCCTCAGGCACCATCAGATTGTAGAGGCCGGTCGCTGGGTCGGACATCCCGGAACTGATACTGCCGACGGTGATGGTGGCTTCGACCGGTGAACCGTCGCCGGCCGAGGTGACTGCTCCGGCGATGTGTGGCGCCGTGGCAGGATCCATGATCCAGAAGAACACGGCGCTGGTGGGGCCCCATTGACCGGCATTGTCCTGGGCCTGGCAGAAGAGGGTATGGCGGCCGTCGGCCAGTCCTGTGGTTTCGATCGATTGTTCGACCAACTCGGTACCGCCGTCAAACGTGCCGTCGGCAGCCAACAATGTGTGAAAGGCCGGCGCGGGATCAGTCCACGGGGCCGCGTCCAGGCTGCATCGGGCGATTGCGACGGTGCCGGTCGGTTCAGTTCCGCTTGAGTTGTTAAAACGAGTGTCGTTGGCGGTTGCGGTGACCTCAATCAGGTCTCCGGGCGCCACGAAGGCGCCGCCCTGAAGGTTGAGATCCAGCATCTCCGGGCCTGAAGGGGTCAAGTAGGGCGTACGTGGGACCTTGGCGGCGTAAATCAGAGCCTCGAGGTTCTCCGGGAAGATTGTTGACTCGAAGGACTCGCAGTCCTGGAAGAAGGTCGTACCCAACTCGAAGACATAGGAGGCGACGCCCAAACGGCCGTAGGCCGAGTCGATCGTGTCACCATCGACTGCGTACCAGATCTGGTGGGAAGGATCGTAGCCGTTGAAATAGGCCAGTTTTCGCCCCAGGGTCTGGAGGGCCGTATTGTTAGGTGGGTTGGTGTCGGTGTCGAAGCCCCAGGGCCAGAGGATGATCTCTGAATAGCTGTGGATATCGAAATAGACGCCGGTCGCATCGTCGGGCGCCGGGGCATCCATGGCATCGTCTCGCTGATCGGGGAAGATCGAGTCGGCGTACGCCTCGACTGCCTGCGCTTCGGGCTCGGAGGCGGCTGACGCACCATGGAAGGTATCGTCGCACTCGGAGCTCGAAGAGCCGCCGCAACAGGCCCAATGGAAACTGAAGTTGCGGTTGAGGTCGGCGCCCCGCGAGGACGAGGTCGCCCCACAATAGTTCTCGTTGGTGTTCTTGCGCCAACTGGCGCCTGTCTCGGCCTGCTTTCGGCCGTCTGGATTGGTATGGAGCATCAGGTGGATCTCGTGTTCGTCCAGAAGCCAGGTGGCGTCGGCATTGACACCGTAGTTGCCCAGGAGATACTCGGCGAATCGAGTTGTCAGCTCCGCCGTCGTGTATTCACGGGCATGGATGGCCGAGGTGATGAAGAGCACTGGTTTGCCCTGGCCGAGGCCGGTCGGCGTTCCGGTGACTTCGGAGTTGGTCAGCTTGAGGACCATCATGTCGTAGCCGGCGTTGCCGCCGGGTTCGGTCTTTTCCCAGCTGTCTCCGACGTCGATCCATTGGGCCAGCGTCGGATAGTCGGTTGCCAGTTGCGCGGCCGCTGCAAATGTCTCTTCGACGGTGCGATAACAGGGATAGCCTGGGATGCCGCTTCTCTGGTCGGGCAGACGGAATCTGGGTGCGCAGTAATCGGCGGTCAATTTGGCGTCGATCTCGATGGAGACACCCAGACCCTCGAGGCGCATGAACTCGTCGGCGTTAACTCCGACGATGAAGTACCCCTCCTTTGTCCGAATCTCCCAGGGCTCCGTCCATTGAGCGATATCAGCGATCACCACCGGGTCAACGCTTTGCACCCGGACGACCGTAATGGGACAGTCCGTCGGTAGGGTGGGATCTCCGGCAAGCAGGAGGGCACTGATCATCAGGGACAGAACAAGGAATGAAATCGTCAGGATGCGGCTCATAAAGGGCTCCAATCGGGGAGGAGGATAGTGTGAAGCGGATTTCTACGCAACATCTGAAACGAAACGGTGCCGGGCTTTGGGCTTTGAGCGAACCAGGCTGGCTGTCGGATGCCAACACCGGCCTTCGGGTTAGCGCTTGCGCGAATCCGAAGGTCGGGATTGGTACCATGGTCACGGATGGAGAAGAGTAGTGTCCCCTATAAATTCTTGTATTCGGTCGGGACCCCATGGGGCTTTCACCCCGCCAACGGTGCGTCAACCCTCATGCTCAACATCATCCCCGAAAGTGACGACCGGCCCTACTACGCTTATCTCTCCCAGGTCTTTTCTGGAACCCATGACCGCAACGACCCGGCCTTCATGACTCCGTTTCCCGGGCGGTTCAGAAGCATTTACGACGATCCGGAAAAGGTTGGCACGGTTGAACCCAAGGCCGACGCGGTATCCCATGAATGAAGAGTATTGAGAGAAGAAGCATCGTTGGCCCGGCCGGTTGATCCTGGGCTGCGACAGATAGCCGAGACACCGTCAGTTGACAGGGGCAAGAACTGCGACCGCATCACCGAACAAGAGCGCCCCTCTCGGACGGCGCGTGCCTGGTGCGGCTTTCTTCACCGGGCAGCCCTCCCTTCTGGGGCGTCGCCGCCAGCCATTCCGGCCGTTCCCGCTTCCCAGCTTCCCAACTCCCCAGCGACCTGATCCCTGGTATTCTCATCAGACAATGATGAACACCGAGAAAAAAGCGTGGTATCGGCAACTTCACTGGCAGGTTCTAGTGTCCTTGGTGGCGGGAACGGCCTTCGGCGTCTTCGCTCCAACGGCCGCAGAAGGGGTGGGTTTTCTTGGAGACCTCTTCCTGCGCCTGCTCAAAATGGTCATTATTCCGTTGATCTTCACCTCGCTGGTCGATGGTGTCGCTGGCCTGGGAGACGCCCGGAGCGTCGGCAGGGTCGGTGTGCGGACGATGATTTACTACACCTGCACGACGGCGGCAGCAATCGTCGTAGGTATGACTGCGGTCAATATCATCCGTCCAGGCGAGGGGCTGGAGTTGGCCGGAACGTCGGCTCTCCCCGAGGGCTTCTCCACGACCGGTCAGACTCTGTCCGAGTTTTTGACGCGTATGGTGCCTGACAACGTCATTGGAGCGATGGCTGAAGGTCAGGTCCTACCGGTCATTACCTTCGCCCTGCTGTTCGGCCTCTTTTTGTCTCAGATGAACGGTGAGGGCCCAGCGGCCGTACTTCGGGTAGTGAGAGGTACGTTGCAAGTCATTCAGGCCCTGACCCTCGGTGTGGTCAAGCTGGCGCCGATCGGTATCTTCGCCCTACTGGCACGGGAAGTTGCCCGTTCCGGGGTTGCAATTTTTCAGGAGCTTGGGCTCTACTTCCTGACAGTCGGCCTCGGCCTGGGCTTCCATGCCCTGGTGACCCTGCCTCTGATTCTGTTCTTCGTCGGCCGTCGATCGCCGTTCGCCTACTTCAGGGCGGGATCTCCAGCCTTGGCGACGGCCTTTTCTACGGCATCGTCTTCGGCCACATTGCCTTTGACGATGGAATGTGCCGAACATCGGGCCGGAGTCAACAAGGGTGTGGCCAGCTTTGTGCTGCCCCTGGGAGCGACGGTCAACATGGACGGAACCGCCCTCTACGAAGCAGTCGCGGCCCTGACGATCGCCCAGATGTACGGCATCGATCTCGGCTTGGGGCAACAGGCGATCGTCCTATTGACGGCACTGTTGGCTTCGGTTGGAGCGGCCGGCATCCCGATGGCGGGGCTGGTCATGCTGATCGTCGTCCTGGAGGCCGTCGGCCTGCCGCTGGCAGGAATTGCAACCATCATCGCCGTCGATCGAGTCCTTGACATGCTGAGGACGGCGACCAATGTATGGAGTGATCTGGTCGGCACGGCCGTGGTCTCGCGTTTTGAAGAAGGGGCGCCGGCGTCCCGATGATCTAAGGAGGCGTGATGAAGCAATTAGCCGCTGAGCCACGAGTGAATTCGAAGGATCGAAGTGAGGGGTTAGGGGTTAGGGGTCAGGGGTT
>JAOZPW010000038.1:8694-12308 GCA_029932545.1 Thermoanaerobaculales bacterium
GCCTCGTCCCCGGTTGTCCTGGTACTGCAGCACGATCTTGTGGTCCAACGAGGTATTCAAGACGAGGAACTGGCCCATTTGCAACGTGTCAAGGCCAAGGCTGCCGAGTCATGGACGAGGGTCCGACGGGGTGCAGCAGACTTCGTGCATGCCCAGATCGAAGGTGAGACCATTGAGAGTCTTCGCCGCCGGGATGAGGATCTCCGATTGGTTGAGGGACAACTCTTGATGGATATGCTGGAGATGCAGCAGTTGCGCCAGTCGACCATCGTACGGGAAAACCTGATGGCGGTGACGCAGGCCGAACTCCGACGGCTGACCGGGGGGAGCGGCCTGGGCCGTGACCTGATTTCGGGCGCGTGGCAGTTGGTCATGGAGCCGGGCGGCCACAACGGTCTGATGACCCTGACTCTCGACGGGACGCTGATCCAGGGCACCTATGAACTGGATGGTGGCTGGACAGGGTCGATGCGCGGGACCCTGGTCGGAGGCCGAGTGCGAATGGAGAGAATCGACTCTCAGATGGGTTTCGTGGCGATCTTCTACGGTGCGGTTAGGGGGGAGGGTGACGACGTCCGACTGGAAGGCAAGTGGGAGGCCACCCAGTTAGCCGCCGGAACGCCCTCGGCCGGGGGTTGGGTGGCGCAGAGATTGGGGGAGTAGGAAAGGAGGGGGGGAGGGGGAGCAGGGGAGAGGGGGAGAAAACGCCTCTGCGTCCACGCGCTCCTGACAAGCTGATCAGTGAGCCGGCGTCTGAGACCTGAGAACTCGCCCCAATTATTCAGATTCCGTCGAGGAAATTACTGAAGGTGATACTCTCTCTCAAGCCCTGGATGACTGGGGCTTCAGACGGAGAAGAAGATGACCAAGAACCCCTGGTTTATGTTTGTTGGTGGATTGATGATTGGACTTGTGGTCGGATATGTTGTTGCGGAACGCCAGGCGGTTCCGCCGGCGGTGTCCCTTGCGCCACCTTCGGGAGTTTCTGCGGTGCCGGTCTCCCAGCCTCAGATGGGTCAGAACCCCGGTTCACAAGGTTCTGTAGAGGTTGAGAGGCATCTCTCCGAGATGAGAAACCTCTTGGCAAAGAATCCAGGGGATAGCAGTCTCCTGGTCGCCATGGGCAATATCTATTTTGACGCCCAACGTTGGGAAGAGGCTCGGTTGTCCTATGAAGAAGCCATCGAGACGATACCGGACGATGTCAACGTCCTGACTGATCTGGCCGTTGTCTACAGAAATCTCGGCAAGCCGGAACGTGCCCTGGAGATTCTCGGGCACGTCATCGAGGTGGCCCCCGACCACTGGCAGGCGGTCTACAACCGGGTCATCGTGTTGCATTTCGACTTGCACTCCCATGACGAGGCGGTCGAGGCTCTCGGAGCGCTGGAACTCTTGGCTCAGAACAATCCCCAGATCCCTGATCTCAGTGGCCTGGCCTCACAGGTCAGACATCAGTAGAATAGTTGTCAGCTCTCAACTGAGCCTCTTGCAAACTTCGAGAATCACGATGCGGGGCAGGAGCCCCGCGCTCCCACTGTGAGTCCTGGATCACGGCCGCTGACGCTGATTTCTGCCGCTGGCCCGGATTACTGTCCCTGCTGCTGTCATTTTTGAGTGAGGCAAGCTAGTCTTTCCGCATGCAGCGCATCATCATCATTGTTGCCGTGCTCTACGTCTTGTGGCGGGTGTTGACGGCGATGGGCCGTCGAACGGCTGTGTCCGGCAAGGGCGCCGAGGACTTCAGCCGATTCAACGCCAGAAGCCGGGACCGCAGGCGGGCGGCCAAGGAACGGCAGGCTGAGAATGTCGAACTGATCGCCTGCGCCCACTGTGGAACGTTCATTCCCACCGATCGTGCCCTGACCTCGGGAGATGGCGTTGTGTGCTGCAGTCGTGATTGTGCAAACCTCCTTGAGGGCGAAAGAGCCGATCGGGCGTTATGAGTTCTGAGGGTCAACCGGGCCTGTTTGCCGGAGCCGGCCGACCGGCGCCGCTGGCGGACCGCATCCGGCCTCGGAATTTGGACGAGGTCGTAGGCCAGGAAAACCTCGTTGGGCCGGGCGGTGTCATCAGGCGTTTCCTCGAGGTCGGCGATGTGCCCTCGATGGTGTTCTGGGGGCCGCCGGGCTGTGGAAAGACCACCCTGGCCAATCTGTTGGCTGAAGCCGTCGATGCAGAACTGGTCGTCTTTTCCGCCGTGCTCTCGGGTGTCAAAGAGGCCAGGGCGATCATGACCGAAGCCAAGGAGCGGCGGCGGCTTCACGGGCAGTTGACCATCCTTTTCGTCGATGAGATTCACCGGTTCAATCGGGCACAACAGGATGCTTTCTTGCCCTTCGTCGAGGCCGGCGACGTCATCTTGGTTGGTGCAACCACGGAGAACCCCTCTTTTGAGCTCAATCGGGCCTTGCTGTCGAGAGTCAAGGTCTACATCCTCGACCCGCTGGACGAGGCGGCGCTTGAAGATCTTCTCAGGCGGGCCGTGAGTGACTCCGAGAGAGGGATCGGTGGTCGGGGCATTGAGGTCGAGTCCGAAGCCTTCGAACTGATGGCTCGGACCGCGGCTGGTGATGCCCGTCAGGCGCTCAATCTGCTGGAAATGGCCGTTTCAACGGTGGAAGAGGGCAAGCCGGTCACCGCAAAGGCCGTGGCAGCGGTCGCTCAACGTGCACTGGCGGTCTACGACAAGGGGCGTGAAGAACACCACAATTTGATCTCGGCCCTCCACAAGGCGGTGCGGAACTCCGATGTCGAAGCGGCCCTGTATTGGATGGGCCGGATGCTCCAGGGTGGAGCAGACCCGAGGTATGTCGTCCGGCGGATGCTGCGCATGGCTTCGGAAGACATCGGCATGGCTGACCCGCGGGCGCTTGAGCAGGTGGTGGCGGCATCGGCGGCTGTCGATCACATGGGCATGCCCGAGTGTGAACTGGCCCTGGCCCAGGCTGCCGTCTATCTGGCCATGGCGCCAAAGTCCAATGCGATCTACAAAGCCTACGGTTTGGTCAAGAAAGAGGTAGGCGAACGCCCAAATCTGCAGATTCCTCTGCAGTTGAGGAACGCCCCGACCCAACTGATGCGTGAGATCGGCTACGGTGACGGCTATCGTTACGCCCACGACGAACCTGGTGGTGTCGCGCCGATGGAGAGCCTGCCCGACGAGTTGGTCGGTAAGACGCAGTTCTACCGACCGACAGATCGAGGGTGGGAGGCGAGGGTCAGGGAACGGCTATTGGAGATTGAGAAGCTTCGAAAGCAGAAGCAATAGAAGCGCGTAAGAATTGGCCTGTGAGAGTTGCGGTTGATTTTGGGTCGGATGGGCCAATTATTCCACGCTCCTAAGGCTTGGTGCGCTTCGCGCATTACGAGGATGAGTTGTTGGGTGAGAAGGTTGGTTTAACTGTTACGCTCCGACAATCTCATTGAGACCGTCGATGACCCGGTTAACGAATTCCGGCGCGAAATGCGTAATGTGCTCCTCAAGACGCAATACGGAGAGAGTTCTGACTTGGCTTATCTTGATCCAAGACTGTTTCGGCAGACCTTGCTCGCTGATTTCAAGGGTGAGAGGGTAACCGGCTCGCTGAGGTTGGCCAGTGATCGCCAAGGCG
>JAOZPW010000038.1:12408-18909 GCA_029932545.1 Thermoanaerobaculales bacterium
CAAGGCGCTCCTGGACGGCCAGTTGGATGGCCCTGCTTCGGCTCGGGAAGACGCCTCGAGCGACCAAGCGGTCGAGTTGTTTGACTGTTTCTTGATCCATCGAAACTGCGATTTTGGCGGTTGTCATACCGAACCTCCAGTAATACTAATTATCATACCAGAGAAGCTGGCTGTCAACCGAGTCGCGTCTTGATACGCCGATAGTCTCGAAACTGGGATGGTTTGAGAAGCCCTCTGATCGTTAGGCCAAGGCGGAGTCGTCTCCGGATGGCCGGCAATTCCTGGGGATTGTGACGTTCGGCAAAACGGAGGAGATTGCCGTAAAAGGCTTCGAGAAAAGCTTGGTTCCCCAGGCTGCCGACTGACGAGCCTCCGATGTGCCGTACTCGGGCCTCGGGCACGACCCGCCAGGCATTGTTCCAGGGGAAGGCGGGGTCTTTGAGCCTATCGTGGAGCCGGGCACAGAAGTCGACGTCTTCCCACCACGCGGGAAAGTAGGATTGATCGAGGCCGCCGAGGGCCTCCCACACCGATCGGCGGATCAACCATGCAGCGGCGGCCGGCTGGGCGACGGTGGTCGGTTGCTCGGGACAACGGTCGAACGCCGGCCGCCCCGATCGGCCCAGACTGAGGTCCCGTCGAGTAGGCAGGTCTTTCAACTGCCACCGGTATTGGCTGGAGCCATCGACATTTTCAAGCAGGGGCACCACACCTGCCAGATCGGGGCGATCCTCGAGATGGGCCGTCAGAATGGTCAGGGCCGGCCCTGAAACCTCGGTGTCAGGGTTGAGCAGAAAGATATTTTCGGCGGTGGTAACGCTGACGCCGTGATTTGCGGCGCCGGCGAATCCGGGATTCTCGGACAGGGCTTCGACCTGAATTTCAGGAAAGGTACGGGCCAACCGCTGAGCGCCGCCGTCGCCCGAGCCTGCATCGACCAGGACGATTTCGGAGGGTGCGTTCGGCTGACTGGATACGAGCGAGCGAAGGCACCGCTCGACCTCGTTGCCACCCTTCCAGCGCACGACGACGGCAGCGACGGTCGTCATGCGGGGCCTCCAGTTGAGCGAAGGCCCGCAAGAGTGAGCGTCGATTTGATGACGGCAGGTGCGAGGGGGCCTCGCGGGTACTGTCTCAGTGTTGGGAGAGCGTCCACCAGGGGTTCGATCAACTGGTTCCATGACCAGAAGGGCCGGGCCCGCTCGAGGTTGGCCCTGCAGCGGAGCTGTTCCCTTTCGGTCAGCAGCAGTTCGAGAGCGGCAGCCGTACCGCTGATGTCGCCCGGTCGGACGACGCCGCCCCATCCGTGGTGGTGGGCCAGATCGGAGACTTCGCCACCCTCGGAGAGCAGCAGTGGAACGCCGGCCCACAGGCCGTCCAGGGCACGGGTCCTGAAGGAGAGTATCGTCTCTGGGCCGGCCCGATGGAGAACAGCCAATAGCGACGTCCGATTGAGTATCCGGTGGCGCTCAGCGTAGGGAATCCACTGCTCCAGGCCGACAACCTGGGGTGCCTTGAGCCCTCGGGCCTCGGTGGCCCGGCGGAGGTCTGATGGGCCAAAATTTGATGCCGAGGATCCCGGGCGGGCGGCGACGGGCACTACAATACTGATCGGAGCGTTTCCCAGTCGAGCCCTGGCCGTCAGGAGCGTATCCAGGTCCAGCCAGGGCCAGACGCCGCCCCACCACAAGACGACGGCGTGGTGGGCCGGAACGCCGGGGATCTCAGTTCTTTCAGGGGGAGGCGCCGAACCGGGAACGCCGAAAGGTGTATCGAGGATCGGTATCTCCGGGCGGATGTGGTCAAGCTGTGTGCTCCACCAGTGCATCTGTGCCCTGCCGGCAACGAGCAGGGCATCGGCGCGGGCGGCAACCAGCGGAACCCGGGCCATCGCGGTCCGCGTACGACGCCGGATGGTCTTGGACTGCGGCATTGCGGCCAACTCGGCGGGGAGGGGGGTCACGCCATCGACGATCAACAGAGACCGTCGGATAAACGCCTGTGGCGGAAGATTCCACGGGGCGGAGAGCACTGCATCGGCCCATGACCACCGAGGTCTGGAAGCGACCTTCGGCCCTTGACCCGGCGCCGTCGATCCTGCAGCGCCGGCAATGACGACCTCGTTACCGGCCGTTTCAAGAGCCCGACCGAGTTCCCACGCCCTGAGGGCCGATCCTGCCATCATGGGACCCAGACAATCGTCGGTCAGGATGAGGATTTTCATCTTGGACCTGACGGGATGCGCGTCAGCCGCGGACCGGGCGCCGTTCGAAGCCAGCCCTGGACTTTTATGAATGGGAGGAACGCCAGGACCAAAACCGCCACAGGGATCGCTCGCTTGTTCTGTCGAGTGAGGGTTCGAATGGCCCGAAATTCACCGCGAATCAAGCGGGGGAAGTTCAGGGCAAAGGCAAGGGGTGAGAGATTTCCCGTCAGTGCGCGCCATCGGTTGGAGAGTATCCACCATGGATGCCGCCAGGTCCGTTTATTGCCCGACGCAGATCCCAGATGAAGGCAGGGCGCAGGCCGAGTCTGAGCAATCGCAAGGCGAGGTCGGTGTCCTCGTGATAGCAGTCGAAGTTCTCGTCGAATAGGGATCCGTCCTTCAACTTGACAGTTCCGAGGGCGGTTGATCGAAAGAGTGTCGCCGTGGCCGAAACACCGAGACGATCTTCAATTTTGCGGTCGCCGTCGTCAGCCGATTCGCCGCGTTCCACCTGGATGGGGAGCCCGAGGTCATCAAAGTCCAAACCGCGGCCGTCGACCCTAGAAGGATTCTCGGCATCGATGACAGTCCCCTGGACGGCCGTGAGATCGCCATGATCTTTGAGGGCGGAAACCAGGGTGCCGAGCCATTGAGGCGAGGGCTTGGCGTCGTCGTTGAGAAGGGCGATGAACTCGGTGTCGGTTGATACTTCTCTCAAGCCCCGGTTGACTGCGGCGGCAAAGCCCAGTCGGTGTTCGATGAGAACCGTTGTGACCTCTGGGAAGGCCTCAGGTGGCGGGGCTCCGCCCGAGAGCACGACAATGATCTGATCAGGCCGCAAATTTTGGTGCGACAGTGCGGCCAGACAGCCATTCAGGCTGGGTGCGCCCAGAGTGGGGATGACGACCGCAACACGTTCGGACATGATTGAATTATACGGCGTAAATCCTAACCCCTAACGCCTGATTCCTAACCCCTTATTTTTCAACTATGTAGGAATATGAAGTGAAAACTGGCTTGTCTGTGCGACTATTCCATGATGGCAACATGGATCATCGGAGACGTGCACGGGTGCTTCGTGACCTTGAAACGGTTGCTGGACCGCATCGAGTTTGATCCCGAGAAGGACTGGATAATCCAGGTGGGAGACCTGGCCAACAAGGGGCCTGGGACGCTGGAGGTCCTGCGATGGGCCAAGGGTCTGGGCGATCGATTCCGGATGGTCTTGGGCAATCATGATCTCCACCTCCTGGCCAGGGCTGCCGGTCGAAGGAAACGAAAGGAAGACACCCTGGATCTGGTGTTGCACGCGCCCGATCGAGATGTCCTGCTGGCGTGGCTGGCCGTCCAGCCTTTGACCTTGAGCATGGGGGAGACGGTGGTCGTCCACGCAGGGTTCATGCCCTCATGGAGCCTGGAGGAAGCCGAGAAAATGGCCCGAGAATGCGAGGCAGTAATTCGCGGCGGAGGAATCGGAGATCTCTACGCGCGCAGGAAGGTCGTCTGGTCTTCCGGTCTTGAGGGTCTCGACCGGACTGCCGCCGCCTTGGGAATTCTGACCCGCATACGAACGGTCCGTCCTGACGGGCGACCTCTGTTGGGTTACTGGGGTCCGAAGAAGGACGCCCCGAAAGGAGCGAAGCCGTGGTTCGAGAACTCCGCCATCGTTGCAGAGGGCTGGACCACCGTGTTCGGCCACTGGGCCACGCTGGGTGTGTTTCACGGTCCTGGGGCCATCTGTCTGGACTCCGGCTGCGTCTACGGTGGTTCGCTCAGTGCCATGAGACTCGAGGATGGGGAGATTGTGGATGTCGAATTGCGAGAGGGGTGAAGAAATAGGAGAGCGTTGGTTTTGGCAGCCCTGGGTTTGTACGCCGGCGTTGCCTCTTCGGACGCTGTCGCGGTCCCTGACACCTGACGGCCCGAAGGGCCGATGCAATTCGTTCGACGAATTGCCCAGGGGGTGAACTCTGGAATGCGATACAATCAATAGATGCCAACCAAACACGACACTGTTTTCGACAAGATTCTCTCTGGAGAAATTCCGTGCCACAAGATCTACGAGGACGATCACGTTCTGGCGTTTCTCGACATCGGTCCCCTGTGTCCGGGGCATATGCTGGTCATTCCCAAAGAACGGAAGGCTTTCCTGCATGAGCTCAGTGACGCAGCGGCGGCCTCAATCGGGCGCGTCCTGCCCCGTTTGAGTCGAGCACTGATGGCCGCGACTGGGGCGACGAACTACAACATTCTTCAAAACAATGGATCCGAGGCCCACCAGGTGGTGATGCACGTGCACTTTCACATCATTCCGCGATGCGAAGACGGAGGTCTCGAGATCGCTTGGAATGCCATGCCTCTCCCCGGTGAAGTCGCCGACAGCCTGCGTGAGGCGATGCTGGCTGATTTGGCGAACGGCTGAAGTCGGAGGCTGAAATTGCTTGACGGGATTCTCTCTTCTGATCAGGTCGCTGTTCTCAAGGATGAGCGAATGCTCTTGGCTGACATCGGTTCCGAGTTGGCCGTTCTGGAGGCGCCGGACGATGATCGTGCGGCTCTCGCGGCCTCGGTGGAACAACTGGACGACCTCTTTCTCGTCGTGGTGGTCGGTGAGTTCAACGCCGGAAAATCATCGTTGCTGAACGCCCTGGTGGGAGAGGTGGTCCTGGCAGAGGGTGTGACCCCCACGACCTCGCAAATCCATGTGATCCGGTGGGGCGAAACGGTCTCCAGGGCGGAGCACGGTGACGGTGTGGAAGAGGTTCACCTGCCCCTGCCGATGCTGAGGGAAATCACTCTGGTCGACACACCCGGGACCAACGCCCTCGAACGAAGGCACGAGGCATTGACCGAGGAGTATGTGCCGCGATCGGATCTGGTCCTCTTCGTGACCTCCTCGGATCGTCCGCTGTCCGAAAGCGAGCGCCAGTTTCTCCAACGGGTCAAACAGTGGGGCAAGAAGGTCGTTGTCGTCGTCAACAAGGTGGATATTCTTCGGGATGACGCCGCCGTGGAGGAGGTGCTGGCCTACGTCAGGGAACATGGCGAGGCCATTCTTGGTGTGGCGCCTGAGGTTTTCGGTGTTTCGGCGGCCCGGGCTCTCAAGGCTCACCAAGAAGGTGACGGCGGGGAGACGGATGCGGGGGGGTTGCAGGCGCTGGAACAATACCTGCGGCAGGTACTCGACAGAAACGAGCGGGTTCGCCTCAAACTGGAGAACCCGGTCGGTGTCGGACAGAATGTGATGGCGCGAGCGGAGACGGGTGTTAATGGCCGTTTGGGGCTGATCGCTGACGATATTGTGACGCTGGGTGACATCGAGAGCCAGTTGAAAATCTACACGGATGACGTGCAGCGTGAGTTCAAACTTCGATTGGCCGACATTGATACCGTGCTCCACGGCTTGGAGTTGAGGGGTATTGACTTCTTTGATGAGCGCCTTCGCCTGAACCGGTTACCGTCCTTGTTCGACAAGGAGTTGCTTCAGAGCGAGTTCGAGAAGGTCGTCGTTGGCGAAGCGCCCGCCGAGATTGAACAGAAGGTCGAAGCCCTGATCGACTGGTTGGTCGCATCCGATCTCAACCAGTGGCAGTCTGTTGTCAACCACGTCAACCGTCGCCAATCCGTCCATGCCGACAGGGTTGTCGGTGAGGTTGGCACGAGGTTTGACTACGACCGTGCCGCCCTGTTGGAGACCCTCGGGAGGGCATCGAGAGAAAGCCTGAAGAGTTATGATCGTGCCCTCGAGGCCAGGGAAATGGCCGAGAGCGTTCAAAAGGCTGTCACGGGCACGGCACTGGCCGAGGCCGGCGCCCTCGGACTCGGGGCAACGGTGGCGTTGATGGCGTCGTCCACGGCGGTTGACGTCACAGGATTGGCGGCTGCCGGGTTGTTGGCCGTTGTTGGACTCTTCATCCTTCCGGTCCGCCGGCGAAGGGCCAAGGCCGATCTCAGAGAGAAGATCGGGACCTTGCGGTCGAAAATCATGAGTGGCCTCACAGGGCAGTTCGATGTGGAGGCCGCCAAGAGCCTGAAGCGGATTCGCGAGACCATCGGACCCTACGATCGATTCGTGCGGGCTGAGAAAGCCCAACTGGAGGGTCAGAAAAGCCGTCTGTCCGAGTTGGGTGATCGCTTGAGAGAGCTCAAGGACAGAATCGTCGCGGTGACGGAAGGCTAGGACGCTGGGACGCCGATCGAGGGGTACGATGCGGGGCGGGAGCCCCGCGCTCCGTTCTTTGGTCCTGGGACACCGTTACTGGAGCGCGGGGCTCCTGCCCCGCAACGGGGACCCT
>JAOZPW010000039.1:0-2835 GCA_029932545.1 Thermoanaerobaculales bacterium
CGCCACCTTGAGGCAAATCGTGACCTCAAGGGGCCAATACGGTACGCGCTCCTAGTGATGCGCTGCGCGCATCCAGGGTTTGATGAGCGACCGCCTCATAACCCGAGAGCGCCAAGAACGTCAAACCGGGGCGTGCCAATATGTAGCGCGCTACATAAGTGCCATTTCTGATGTTGTCCTGGGGCATCCTCCCGACCTTCGCCGCGTTTCGGACAACGTCAGAGGTGGCAACCCACGGCGAGCGCGTTGGTGAACGAGTCTCCCGGCTAAGCCGTAGGCCGCCGAGGTCATTTTCCTCAAGGGCGATGCTCTCCCAATTTCTGAAATGTTGCCCTTGAGGAAAATGCACCGAGCGGGGGCGCGAGAACAGGGGACCGTTGACCGCGTCCGGTGACAGGGGCAGATGACCGCGACAGCATCAGAAGGCCGGGGCCGCGTCAGGGACCGCGACGGCGTCAGCACCCAACGCGCCGTCAAGAGTTCGGCAGTGTCCCCTTTAGATTCTTCTGGGAGGGACTGAGGGCACAGTAGTCACACATGATCATCATCACGAGGTCGAATCGTTCGTCCGTGTCAAATTCCAGGTAGTCTTGGTTTACGTATCGAACCGAAAGGCCTTCTCTGGCAGCCACCGCCTGGGCGTGCAGGATTGAACGGGTTGAGAAGTCGATTCCGACTACAGCCGCCTCCCGTTCTGACAACTTTCCTGAGTACAACCCGGGGCCACATCCAAAATCAGCGATCCTGAAGCCGGCCCCGAGGCCGCGGTGATCATCGTCAGCGGACTCTTGATGTGGGTCGGCGGTAACGGAGGCGTCAACTGGGCCGAACAGCACGTCGATTCAGGGCTTGTGGCCTTGATCGTCGGTACGATGCCAATGTGGGTTGCGTTCGCCGAGGCCCGCATCGAACGACGCAGGCCGTCCGGATTTCTACTCGGCGCCCTCGGTACCGGCTTTCTCGGACTGGCCCTGCTTCCGACACCCATCGTCATGACCTACACCTACGTCAACCCGGTCATCGCGGTCTTCCTTGGCTGGCTGGTTTACCGTGAGCAGATCACAGTGACGATGCTGGCCGGAATGGTGATGATCCTGGCCGGAGTTTGGGGCGTCTTTCGGGATCGGCATCAGCGAGCGCTGGAGGCAGGCATTTAGCCCCATCCGGGATGCGCGCAGCGCATCTTTCGCTAGCAGCGGGTGGATTTTGGCCAATACACCCATCGCATTGTGGACAGCATCAAGGCCAAAAAAACACCCGCTGCTAGCGTGCAAACGCGCCCTGATCACGTATAACACCCCGGCATCGAACAAGCAACAACCGGCGAATGACCTCGTCGTTACGGAAAATTTCTACAGGTGCGAGCTCTTCAACCTCAGTGCAGTAGATTGGCAGCAGCCGCACCAGTCGGCCCTTGGGTGTCACAACCAGGGCGTCCTTCCCGATCAGATCTCCCGATTCATACCAGTAGAGGGAAGCCAGTCCGTGCTTTCCATCGGCAAGGCTTGCCAGTCGGGTCTTCAACTGCCCCTCGGAGAGAAACGCAAAGAGATGGGCATCGGTGTAGCTTGTAAACAGGAGAATCTCTCCTGGCTCCAGCCGCCGTTGGAGCTCAGCGCCTATTTCTTCGTTACCCACCAGGCGCGACAGTTCACCAGTATTGAAGCGCTTGGGCCGACCGGCATAACTCCACTCCGCGTCCATCAAGAACTCCGGCACGAGCACAATTCCGATGATCGCCAGTGAAATCGCCAAGCCGAAGACCGCGCCGGACCCAATCAACCACCGTCGCCCCTTGAACGCCACCAGGGACAGAATCACGGCGCCGATCAGCATGCCGGGTCCGCCCCAGTGCGCCCCAATCCTGCTCCTCAGGGAAATCAGCGCAAAGACGAGGAACGGTATCATCGACGCCGTGATGACCACCCACCGGTCCACTTGGCCTTTTGATGCGAAATGCCACAGTGCCAGGACTATGGCGATCGCCAGAAATGGCGTGGCCAGCCCCAGGCCGGCGCCCAGAAATTCACCGAGGTACTTCAGGGTCAGGCCACTGCCCTCCATCCGCCTCATTCCCTGGAAGAAGATATTGTCCCAATTGTTCGAAACGGCCCAGATCCATACCGGCGCCGTCAGCGCCAGGGACATCAATGCTGCCAACCACGGTGTCGCCGTCACCAGATCGTCCCTGGCCTCCTTCCTGCCAAGGGCCACAAGAATGAGCGGAAGCGCCATGACAATCGGAAACTTGGCCAGAAAACCCAGACCCATCGCCAGACCGAAGCCCCACCAGCCTCGACGGTCCCCCTGCGCCACAGCAACTGCAGCCCAGGTCGCACCGATGTACGCCGCAGCCATTCCGATATCGGTGCTTTCGTACAAGGATCCCAGAAAAAACAACGGCATCAGATGGAGCAGACTGTAAGCGACCGTAGCGCGGGAGTAGCCGCCCCCCAACCGCCGGATCAACCCCAGCATCATCGGTGCGATGATGAAACTTGCCATCAATGCCGGCGCCCGAACCGCCAGGGAGATGTCACCCAGAATCAGACGAAAAAAGGCAATGGGCCAGATCATCAGACCCGGCTGGTCGAAGTAGGCCCAGTCAAAATGACGTGCGCAGTCCCAGTAGTAAGCCTCGTCACCCGAGACCGGCAATTGAGCCGCCAGCAGGATGTGCAGGAGCGTCCAACCGGCGACGCTACCCCAAAACCAGGCTCTGGGCCCTTGGAAGGACCTGTTCATTTCAGCATCTTCGCTCATCAGCGTATTGTAGACGCCCGCGCCTTCATCCTTCATCCCCAGCTTCCCCTCTTGCCCCTCCTGTTACAATTT
>JAOZPW010000039.1:2935-18907 GCA_029932545.1 Thermoanaerobaculales bacterium
CCAGGTTGATCGATTCAGTGCTGGAGGTGTGGGTAGAAGAACCGTCTACGTTCGGAATGGGTTGCCATTGATCGCACACCGTGGGGTGTTCCCGAGCCCCAGCCCGTTACCGTTACCGACTTTCTTCGGGTTCAAGGCGCTCCGCTCATTATTGTTTCCGGCTCCGCCGGTTTCGACTCTTCGACCCCGAGAACCCGGCTACAATCCCCCCATGAAAGCTGCCTCCGACCCCATCCCCTGGCTTCGCACGCTCCGCCTCATCCGATGGCCCGTGGTCACGATTGCGGCGCTGATCATCGGATGGCTCGTGATCCAGTCTGCCCTCCAGATCGGAAAGGAGACGGCGCTCGAAGCCGTCGATCGAGCAGCAGGGGCTATCGAGCAACTAGGGGCCGGGTTTACGTCAACCACGATCACCGAGACCTTCACCGCCGCGATACCACGGCTGGGAACCGAAGGGATGTTGTTGGAAGTGGCGCAACTCGAAGCAACCGAGATCTTCGAGCGACGCGATGAGAAGCGTGCCTTGTATGATCTCGTGCCCTTGGGGGTGACCGTATCCGAAATCCGGGTGCCGGTCACCTACCGCTACCACCTCCGCCTCGAGGACCGATGGACCCTCGACGTGAAAGACGGCATCTGCCTGGTCCATGCACCCGCGATCAGGCCCACCCAGCCTCCGGCCATCCACACCGCCGGCATGGAGAAACGCATCGAGAACAGCTGGCTGCGCTTCGATGAGACCCAGGTGATGGAAGAGTTGGAACAGAGCCTGACACTCCGCCTGAGCGCCCGGGCCGGCTCACCTCAACGCATCGATCTGGTGCGCGAGACCTGTAGAGTCAGAGTGGCCGACTTCGTGCGCTCCTGGCTCTTGGCCGAGGGACAGTGGGGCCAGGGCCGGATCCTCGCCGTCGACGTCCTCTTTGCCGACGAAGATGCCCGGGATCTCGAATCACCCCTTCCACCGAAGGGATGATTGGGCTGACCCAAGCCGGTTTCAGGCTTCAGGCCTCAGGGGCCACAGACGGCATCAGTGACCGAATCTCGGCCGAAGCCGCAGGCCGCCGAGGTCGTTTCCCGGAGGGGCGACTCCCTTCCCAATACGAACGATGTTGCCCCTCCGGGAAAAGACCGAGCGGGGGCGCGCTCGCGCGACCCCGAAGGCCGGGAATGGAGAACAGAAACCGCGCCGCTAGATCCTACGCTTCCAATATCCCGGTCGCCTGTTGTCGCGCATAACTGCGAGCACCAAGATCTCATCTTCCTCGTGAAGCCTCACTTCAGTCATTCAGGAGGCGCTCTGCTTTCCGTAGGACCTCATCTGCCGGAATCGATTTTGCCTGTCCATTCTGAAGATCGTGAAGCCTTCGCTCCGCTTCGGCTGCCCAGAGTATCTCGGCCTCCTGATCCGAGAGATCATCGAGACTTTTCAAGAGTCTCGCAGCAAGCTCAGCCCGCTTATCCAACGGCAATTCAAACACTTGACGAAAAAGCGGCTCAGTGTTTTCCATGTCGTCAGTATATCAGAGGCGCACCGGCCGGGCTTCAGCGCTACCGGTCGAGGCGGCAGAAACCGAGTCAGCGACGGTGAACCATAAACCGCCCGATCGACCGTTTCTTTGAGGTGGAGCCGTCGACACCCCCGAACACCCTCATTGGCGGTGACCGCCACCTTGGCCCGGGCGTCGATGATGCGGTCTCGGATGGACTCTGAAGAGAAACCGCCGAATACGATTGAGTGGATCGCGCCGATGCGGGCGCAGGCCAACATGGTGTATGCAAGTTCCGGAATCATCGGCATGTACGCAGGCGAAAAGCTACAGAAAAGAGCCTCTTTCAAAAATCGGTCAACACTATGCGGGGCAGAGGCTTTCGCCCCGTTTTGCACTACGGCTACGCAACCAGCCTCTGCACCACAGGCCCTTAGTCGTCCTCTTCCTTCTTCCGATCAGCCGGAAACATATCCCGGAGCGGCCCGACCAGTTCGGCCAGGGAGGCATGGAGGCTCCCCTGATTGGACGAGCGTCGGGCGCCTGGGGAAGCTGAACCACCCCGATCCCGCGGCGCCTGAGACCGGCCTCTCGGGCGCCCCTGATCCCTCGCACCTCGGCTCTGCTGCCGTCGGTTTTCAGCGAACTGCTTCTTGCGAGCCTCGAAGAATGGTTCCCGGGCAGCACGAAAACGGTTCCAGAGCTCATCGTCAGTTTTTCGTCCTGCCGACGGGGTCCTTTTCCACTGTTCCATCAAGTCCTGCATTGCGTCGAAAGTAGCGCCCCAGTCAGTCGATGAATTGAGGGCCTCGGCCTGGGTGATTAAATCCTCCTTGGCCTGCTGCCCAGTTCGGCGGTTCTCCCGAACCTCAGCCCCATGCTCGGAGCGACGGTCAAAAAACCGGCTTCGTGCGGTCTTGAATCGTTGCCACAGGATCTCGTCTTCGTCTCCGCCACCGGCGCCTGCCCGTTTCCACCGTTCCATCAACTCGGCCTCGGTATCGGCGGTTGAACGCCATGAGTTGGAATCCGCCAGCTTTTCCGCCTCGTCGATCAACTGTTCTTTGGCGGCCCGGCCAGTTGCCAACTGTGTTTCGATTCGCTCAAGCTCACCAGATGCCTTTTCGAGCAACGCCTCAAAATCGCCGATGGCCTTGGCGCCCTCGACCCAGTGAATGAAGGAGCGCAGAGACTTGATGTGCCGAACCATGTTGTGGATGCCGGAGACGTCCTTCTCCAGGAGAAGCCACCGGTCCTCGAGAGCCTGGAACCGGTCGGCCAGCATGGCGATGACAGCTTCCCCATCCTCGCCTCCGACCTTGCCGACGACCCGTCCGTCGAAGAAACGACCACCGCGCACCCAGATCTTGCCCTTGACATCGATCTGGAGCAGTTCGTTGCCGCTCCACTCTGGGGCAGGACCTTCATCGACACTCGGAGCCTCGAACTCGGGCTCGTCAAGATCAAGCATGCCATCCAGTGGCGGCGTGACGGGTTTCGTGTCCTTCGTCATGACTCGATGCGGCCCAATACGGCCGGAGGCGGAGTGTAGCATTGCGGCGGCTGAAAACTTGAAACTCGATACTTGAAACTCGACACCATAATGCAGGGCAACGGCCGCACTGGTTCCACCGGCCGCCGGCCACCGTACCGGTTCCTGCTACCGGTCCGGAACACAGGCACAGCAGATGATCTGGCCTCTCTTTTTGTGCCTTTTTGTAGCTGCTCTCTTTGTGGCTTATGGCAATAGACTACACCCCCACCTTGGACCGCAGCGTTTTTCGATCAATACCCAGAAGCC
This sequence comes from Thermoanaerobaculales bacterium, assembly GCA_029932545.1. GTDB lineage: Bacteria > Acidobacteriota > Thermoanaerobaculia > Thermoanaerobaculales > Sulfomarinibacteraceae > DAOWGJ01. The sequence continues at coordinate 6,230 of JAOZPW010000039.1, forward strand.
GTGCGGCCTCCGTCTTGTTGTCGCCGACCTTGAGGAGCACGGCCCGGATATGCTCGGCTTCCATTTCCCGCAACGTCGGAATCTCTCCCTCGATGACCGACGCATTGAAACGAAATCGTGCAGGAAGGTCCACGACCTCAATGGGACGACCGGCCACTCTGGCTACGACGGCTTGAACGACGGAAGACAAATCCGTCAAATCCCCAAGCCATGGGACCTTGACCAGGGCATCAAGGGCCCGATCCGACCACGATGCCGTTGCACACCCGAGGAGAGCACTTTCCCGCGAGGCGATTTCGTGGACAAGATCAACAACATCCTCACTCCGCGAGGCCAGCCCCACCATTCGGATTCGCTGCTCCGAAAGACGCTCTAGGAGATCCCGGCGCAGGTGCCCGGTCCCTGCCTGCCGCTCGAGATCCCTCGAGGTCAGGGCCACAACCCGAACATCGACCGATGGACCTCGCCCACCACCGACTGGGATACATCGACTTTCCTGGAACAACCTCATCAGGTGAATCTGCGCAACGATATCCAGTGCCTCGGGCGCCCTTAACACCAGGGTGCCCCCATCGCACCCTTCGACAAGCGAGGCCGTCTTTTCGGAACCGAACAGCTCCCGGCATGGGTCGAGCAATAACTCGCAGTGGACCACGGTAAAGGCGTTTCTTGAACGGGTACTGCCGTCGTGAATGGCCCTGGCCACGGCCTCGCCTTCGGAACCGACCGGCGCCTCGATCAACACCGGGTTCGAGCCGGCGGCGGCAACTTCAACTGCCGCCCGAAGCGCCCGAACGGCTTCGGACCGGCCAACCAACGGCAGGGCCGTCGACGTCCCCTGGCCTTGAGGTCTCCGACCCTCGAAGGCCTGCAGCACCGTGGTGACGGTGTTCAATAACTCCGCCTGGGTGAAGGGCTTGGTCAGGTAGGCCTCCGCCCCGCCCTTGACCGCCTCGACCGCCCCTTCGATCGATGGAAAGCCGGTCAGCATGACGACCGCCGTTTCGGGAAAATTCTCTCGGACATGCCGGACCAGGTCCAACCCATCAGCCCCGGGCATTCGGAAATCCGTAATGACCAGATTTAAAGGTCCTCCGTCCAGTCGTTCAACCGCACCGGTTACATCAGGCGCCGTTTCGACTGAGTGGCCGCTCTGCCTCAGAATCCGCCCGACTACTTCGAGCGTCGCTGGAGAATCGTCAACAACCAGAATTTTCGCACCCTCTGTCACGCCACGATCTCCTTTCAAGAGCTTCCTGACTTCAGGATTCTACAGAAGCGTCGGAGAATCCCCAGGGGCGGCTCGGCAGGCCTTCGGCCTTGCGTCGGTTCCTGGGCTCTCCCGAAGGCCGGGGTTAGATTAAAGGATCAGGATCAGCCGGCAGCCTGCGCCGTCTGCGGCAGGCAAACCTCAAAGCGAGTCCCTTCACCGGGACTACTGTCAACCCGAATGCTCCCCTCATGAGCCGTCACGATGCCGTGCACGACCGCCAGCCCCAGTCCCGTTCCCTCGTTGACGTCCTTGGTCGTAAAAAAGGGCACGAAGACCCGTTCCCGCACTCGTTCGTCCATGCCGACACCCGTGTCCTCAACCTCCAACACGGCATCGTTTCCCTCGGCCCGAGTTCTGAGGGTCAGCGTACCTCCATCAGGCATTGCCTGAACGGCATTGACAATCAAATTGACGACCACCTGCTGGAGCCGGGCGGGATCTGCATCGACGAATACACCCTCACCGAGGAATTCCTCCACAACAACGACGCCTGCGTCACGGCACCGCACGGTCATCAAGGCCAGCGCCGCCGTGACAACCGCTTCCCATTCGGTCGGCTGCGTCAAGGGTGGATCCCGCCGGGCGAAGAGCATCAGCTGTCGAACTATCTCCCGGGCGTGGAGGGCCGCGTCCTCGATCTTCTTGAGATCTCCAGCGACTGCCTCGGGTACATCCGGATGGCCCGAGGCCAACTGTGCAAATCCCAGGACCGCACCGAGCGGTTCGTTCAACTCGTGCGCCACACCGGCCGAAAGCGTTCCAATCGTCGCCAGGCGATCAGAGTGGCGAAGTCGCCGCTCCAACTTCTCGCGCTCTGCCCGGCTCTCCCTCCGCTCGACCAATGCGGCAATCTGCCGGGCAACTGTTGCCAGCAGCTCGACTTCCTCCGGCTGAAAAGCGGAATCCCCCAACCGGGGTCGATCCTCGGTGTAGGCCACCTCGACCCATCCTCGTTCGGCGCCCCCGATGATCAGCGGCGTACGAAAGCCATCGTTAATCTCAACCACGGAGTGTCCATGGGACTGCCCATCCAGAACGATGGCGGCGACTGCAATCTCCGGCCATTGCAGTGCGGGTGGTATCAGTTCTGCAGCCCTGCCCAGCAGTTCTTCAAGCGAATCCGGACCTTCGGTCAATCCGGAGAGTCCATAGGTACAGGTCAGCTCCTTGACGCGCTCCCTGATGGCGGCCAGAAGACGCTGCTGTTCCAGCGCGATGGCCAGCGTCTCCGAGACCTTGAGAAACTCCTCGGCTTCCCGTTTGAGCAGATAGGCCGGATCAGAGCCTGGGAAGGCCAGCCATCCGGCTTTTCGATCCCCTGCCACGAGCCCCAGGACGGTGATACTCGAGGGTCCCTGGCTCCGAGAGGCACGCACGGTCAAGACGTCGTGATCCCACCCCTCGGGCTCCCAACCCGCCAGTGGACACAGGTTTTCAACGGTTTCGGTCTTTGGCGCCGAGCATCTGCGGGCCGAGAAACCGCTCATCCGGTCCCACCGGAGGTCCAGCCACACCGGCCCCTCAATCACCCAGAGGTTGACCGTACCGCTTCGAACCGTCGATGCCAGCGCTTCACACAGCCGCTGAAAGAACTCAGCCTGCGGCGCCTCGGCCTGGGCCAGCCGAAGAATCTCCGGGGCCAATTGATCCGGTCTCAGCGAAAGCTGCCGGTGTGGAAGTGTCGTCAAAGGCGTCCTCCTTCAGCTCGCACGCGGCCGAAGGTTTCGACCAGATTCCTGAAACGGGAGGCGATGAACGGATCCAGCATCGTTTGGGACAAACGAAAGGTCCAGTTCCCCTCGGCCACACCGGGTGTGTTCATTCGACTTTTGGCGCCCAGCCCGACCAGATCCTGATGAGGGATGATCGCGACATCGGCGACCGACGCCATTGCGAGACGAATGAGCTGCCAGCTGATGTCGGACCCGTCCGAAGCCGTGTACCGCCTGACGAGATCCCGCTCTTCATCAGTCGCGTCTCCGGTGTACCAACCGACGGTCGTATTGTTGTCGTGGGTTCCGGTGTAAATCACCATGTCCTTTTGCAGTTGGTAAGGAATGAAGGTAGAGCGTGGTTCGGGCCCAAAGGCAAAGTGCAGAATCGCCATGCCCGGCAGGCCGAGGTTCCGCCGAAGTTCCAGTACATCCGGCGTGATCTCACCGAGATCCTCGGCAACCATCGGCAGCGAGCCGATCGCCCCCTGGAGTGCATCAAAAAGCGCCCTTCCCGGACCGGGAACCCAGCGACCGACGACCGCAGTGGTCTCAGAGGCCGAAACCTCCCAGAAAGCGGAGAAACCACGAAAATGATCGAGGCGCACCGCATCGACCAGATCCAGCGTATGAAGGGTCCGGGCAATCCACCATGCGTAACCATCCTTCCGGTGACGATCCCAGTCATAGAGCGGGTTGCCCCAGAGCTGACCGGTTTCACTGAAATAATCTGGAGGCACCCCGGAAACCACCGTCGGACGTCTATTTTCATCGAGAAGAAAGAGTTCGGGATGAGCCCAGACATCGGCTGAATCCAGGGCGACGAAGATCGGCACATCCCCCAGGATGGAGATTCCATGCTCTACCGCCACGGCCTTCAGACGCGACCACTGCCTGAAAAAGAGGAACTGACAGAACTGGTGGTAGGCAATTTCGTGCTCAAGGGCCTTCCCGGCCTCCGCCAGGGCCTCCGGTTCCCGGCTGACCAGCTGTGGAGACCAATCCAGCCAGCTTTTCCCCTGGTGGTGGTCCTTGAGCACAGCAAAGAGCCCGAAGTCGTCGAGCCACCAACCATCCTGCTCCTTGAAAACCTCGAAGGCCTCGTACAGCCGACGGTCGGCAGAATTTCGAAAACGCTCCCAGCTCAAGCGGAGAAGCGTGCTCTTCCAGGCCAACGCAGCCTCAATATGCAAATGCCCCGCCGGGAATTCCGGCGGAGAATTGATATCTGCGGCACAGAGCAAATCGTCCTCGACCAGGGCCTCAGGCGATAACAACCACGGACTGCCGGCGAAAGTCGAGACTGCCGAATAGGGCGAAAAGCCCGGTCCCGGGGGACACAGAGGCAGAATCTGCCACCATTTTGCCCCCGCCTCTGCCAACCAGCGGACATAAGCATGGGCCCCCGGCCCAATATCGCCAATACCATGCCTGGATGGCAGAGACGTCGGATGCAGCAAAACTCCAGCAGAACGTTGCATGTCTCATCGTAGGAGGGTGCAGGGCATTGCACAAGCGCCGCCTTTCGGGTGTCGTAAAGGCCCTACACCCTCCTAGCCGAACACCACGGAAAGAAGACATTCTCTCGCAAAGAACGCAGAGTAACGCCAAGGAAACACAACGGGTAATTTCTTCTTTTCTCCTTTGCGTGCTTGGTGTTCTTTGCGAGAAAACTGTGTTTTTGTGTCCGTTTGCGCGGCACTATTTGGTTCCGGCGCCTTCTCCTCCGGTGTTGAGGGTTGGTATTGCACGTGAGGCGTCGTATCGTGGTTCGACCGATGAGTTGTTCCTGTTTTTTCGTTTCCGACCTGCACGGTTCACTCCGTCGTTATCGATCTCTGTGGGCTGCGGCGGCTGAAGAGCGCCCTATGGCAATCTTCCTGGGCGGCGATCTTCTGCCCGGCATCAACGCGTGCAATTTCATTCACGAGGCGATCGAGCCTGACGTCCTCGATCTGCAACAAAAGCTCGGGAACGACTTCCCCCTCATTCTTCTCATTCCCGGGAACGACGACGCGGCAGCGGATTTCGCCAACTTCGAACACAGTGAAAATCTCGGCCTGTGGAAAATCATCCACAATCGGCAGGACCACATCTCAGATCATTCCGTCTTCGGCTACGGCAACGTGCCGCCGACGCCGTTCATGCTCAAGGACTGGGAACGCTACGACGTTTCCCGCTTCGTCGACCCCGGGAGCCTGTCTCCCGAGGAAGGCCACCGAACCGTGCCGGCAAACGCCGACGAGATCCGATTCGGCACGATTGCAGAAGACCTCAAGCGCCTGGCCGACACAGAAAACCTGGCCGACTCCGTATGGCTCTTCCACTCCCCGCCGTATCAGACCTTCCTCGACCGAGCCGGCCTCGACGGCCGTTCAATCGACCATGTGCCTCTCGATGTCAACATCGGCAGCATCGCCATTCGCCGGTTCATAGAGGATCAACAACCCCTGATCACCCTCCACGGACATGTACACGAGTCCGCCCATCTGACCGGCCACTGGCGGGAAAAGCTGGGGCGCACCTGGATGCTCTCCGCAGCGCACGACGGTCCCGAACTGGCCCTGGTAAGGGTCGATCTTGATAAGCCGGAGGCTGCAACACGTCAGTTGCTGTGAGAAGAATCGAAACCCTGGAACTGATATTGCGCACGACCATTATGAAGAGTACTGCGGAATGGTAAAGGGGACAGTGTTCTTTTAGATGTCGAGTTGGTGCGCTACGGCAAGGGCCAGGACTTCATGGGCATGAATCTCACCCATCTGACGGGAGGTGGACCTCCGTGACCGAGGACTTGGCCGAGAAAATGAACGGAACGCCACAGAGCATGCTGTTCGGATCCCGGTGTGAGGTGTTGTTGTGCGATTTGGCCAATCACTTCGTTGCTAACTATGAGGAGACTCGAAAAAGGAGGATTGAATGCCTATCTCAAAATTGTCAACTTTGATCGGCGGGATTATTGTGCTCCATTTGGTGTGCGGGTCAGTGCCGGCTGCCGCAGCGAACAAGATATGCTTCGTGACCTCGGTCACCGGGCCAGGGAATCTTTCATCCTGGCCGGATGCCGGCGGTTCGGTTGGACTCGGTGCCGCCGACGCGATCTGTCAGTCACGGGCGACGGCTGCCGGTCTGGCGAATCCGGATGATTTTGTTGCCTGGCTCTCGGATTCGAACGACGACGCTTATTGCCGTGTACAGGGTTTTTCGGGCCGGAAGGTCAGCAACTGCGGGCAGCCGACGCTGCCCCAGTCCGGTGGGCCGTGGGTGCGTACCGACGGGTTCCCGATAGGAGACACCATTTCGCACCTCCTGTCACCGGAGGGCGCAATACTGGTTCCCCTTTCAATTGATGAGTTCGGCAGTGGGGATCTCGACCCACCGGGTAGCTATTTCACCAACACCAATTCGGATGGGGAATTCTACTCATCGTTCACCTCGTGTGGAGATTGGACAACCTCAGATTCCATTTCTGTCAGGGGTGGTGACTCGGTTGGGACGACGTTCGCCTGGACAAGCGGCGTCACAACCACTTGCGATCAGCTGAATGGGCTGTTGTGCATGGAAAAGGGGGCCGGAGACCCGATGCCGGCTATCACTTCGTCGGGTGCGAGGGTATTCGTTACGTCGACCAACGGGAGCGGTGACCTTGCCTCGTGGGCCGATGCGGGAGGCCAGGTCGGGGTTGCTGCCGGCGACGCTATTTGTCAAGCGAGGGCCGCTGCCGCCGTTCTCGCGGCGCCGTCAAGCTTTCGGGCGTGGCTGTCCACCGATGGCACCGACGCAATCGATCGTTTCGACTACGATGGGCCATGGATCCGACTTGACGGTGTTCCAATTGCCGACGGTAAGACCGACCTGAGCGACGGCGAACTGTTTTCTGCCCTCAATCTTACCGAAACTGGTGTGTACCTGGCCTTCTTGCCAACCTGGACCGGTACCGATGCAGTCGGCACGACATCGGGAAGCAACTGCGACGGTTGGACCGACGGGACTAACGGTTTTGTTGCCCGGACGGGCCTCGCTAACCTGACATCGAATGATTGGACCGAGCGCGGCCATTCAAGCTGCGATTCATCCTCGAAGCGGCTGTACTGCTTTTCCCAGATTGAGGTTCTGTTTGCCGACGGCTTCGAGTCGGGGAATCTCGATGCCTGGCAGTGATTCTATAGGGGACACTCCTATGAGGGTGCCAGGTGTGCGCATCATGCGCATGTTGATCCGCGCCCTGACATTTGTTGACTGAGAAGGGTCGAGGATTCTATAGGGGACACTACTCTTCTCCAGGCTGATTTCGACCCCCTTGCCGAGGCCGAACTCTCCGAAGCGGTATCTCACTACGATGAAATTTCGACAGCTTTTTCAACTCGTCCCAGAAGACCTCGCAGCTGGTTGTAAACCTCAGGTGGACGATGTGGGTGCTCACCCCGCAGCGAATCACGGTAGTAGCCACCGATCAAACAGAGCTCGTGGAGGTGGACGTCGGCTCTGGTGACCGGCGTCCCTCCTGCCTCTCGATAGCCGTCCAATAAACGATCGAGTCCATCCCCCATCTGGAACGGCCGCCGCGCACCACGAGTGACGATAGCAAGGTCATAGGCTGGATCGCCAACTCTGCAGTATTCCCAATCAATGACCGCAACCGGACGCGATGGCTCGAACAGGTCGAGCAGAATGTTCTGGCCCAATAGGTCACCATGGAGAACACAGGGTGGGCTCTCTGGTGGAAGATGAGCCTTGATCCACGCAAGGACGTCGTCGGTCAGAGTGTCGCCCTGAATTTCAGCGATCTCCTCGAGGCAGGCGATGGCGTGTTCGCGGCGTGTGGCATGGCCCGGAACAAGGTCCTGAACCTCGGAGGTATCGATCGCGTGAATCGCCGATGCGACCTCAGCGACAACCTGCCACGGCTTCACACGATTCTGGCGACCGGCCCGCAGGTCGAGGGGGACGCCACGCAAGAACTCACGCACTAAGACATCTCGTTCCGATTCGACCACCACCACAGCCCATCGGGGCGTTGTTATCGGTAGATTCAAGGTCGCCAACCTCATGAGTAGCGCAGGCTCCCGCTGCACCCGCTCACCGAGATCGGCTGGAGCGTCGTGTCTCGGTATCAGCGCCACGAGACGGGGCGAAGAATCCGATGAGTCGACCTCGGCCAGGAAGACATCCCGATACAGACCGTCTCCAATCTTCGTGACCCAACCGACCTCGATCGTTGCGCCCTCACCCAACCGAACCTGTTCTGCGCGATAAAGTGCCCTTTTGGCGATCGCCCAGCCCTTCTCTCGGGATTCCATCTCATTGCCCTCTCTGAATTCATCGACGGACACACCGTATGGCGCTCCCCCCGCGGTGAATCCCATCGCCATGATCAATTCGCCACCCCACTCGACCCAGTCGTCGCCATCGGGAAGCGGTTCATCCTCATGGTTCTTGCGTTTCTTGCTCATCAATGTCCAGTGTAACCGGGGCGATTGTGACGGCTCTCATCACCACATGGGGGGATGCCGCAACTGTAACGGTCGCTGGTTTCTGGCGCGGTCGCTGTTGACTGGCCCTGACGCTGACGCCGTCGGCTGATGTTGTCCGTAAGTAGGTCGTGCCATCCTGCAGGATCAGCTCTTGGTCGGGGAGGCGCCTTGCGGGGAAGGAAAAACGAGGCGAGAATGACCCGTATGAATTCTCCAACTATTTCCCCGCACCCGCACACGCATCCGATTGAGGACCTTGAGGCGTTCCAGGAGTTGCGCAGTCGCGTCTCAGGAAACCTTGGGGGTTGGCCGGCGGAAATGGTCGCCAGGCATGTCTTGTCGGTGACGACGGGCGCCGACTGGCCGGTCCAGAAGGCTGCTTTGGATGCGATCGTCCGTCGCTTCTCTTTTTCCCGCCGTGATGGACTCAAGGTTGCATCCCGGCCTCGTGGGCGCATCGGCCTTGGGTATTACGAGACTCGGCGGCATGGAGAGGAGCCCCGGCCCTACAGGACTCTGCTCGCCGCCGTAACCCCCTTGGTTGGGAGCTGCAGCTGCAAGGATTTTCAAAAGGGGGGCCTTGGCCTTTGCAAGCATCTGCTCGTCGTACTTGAAGACATGCTGAGAAAGCCGTCAAAATGGCAACGGGCGACAGCGGCAGGGTTGGGACCTGCGACACGGAGCGCCCGATTGTTGTGGGACCCCGTGCGCCCGTTCACCGGACCGGGCGACTGGCTGGAAAGAGTGGCCTGGTCGCCGGGTATGCCAAACAATGGGATCGATCAGGACGTGCCGGAGGCCGTTGAGCGCTGGTTCCAACCCACCACGAATGAGCCCTGGGCACTGAGAGACGGGGCGCCCCAGACTCTCCCCCTTCGTTTACAGCTTGTGAAAGGGCTACGGCTATACCTTCGGCAGCAGGACTCGAACGGATCGATGGTCGGTCACGATCCCGCACTTCATCCCTTGCTCGAGGCGGAGGAGGAACAGCTGACACGGGAGCTTGTCGGCGCGGAGCTGACCCTCGGGATGAACACGAAGGTGGACACCCTCAAACGACGGCTGTATCCGTACCAGCACGAGGGTGTCACCAAGTTTCTCGAAAAAGGCCGACTGCTACTTGCCGACGATATGGGCCTTGGAAAGACCATTCAGGCGATCGCGGCCTGCCATGTACTCTGGCATAAAGGCGAAGTGAAGCGCGGTCTGCTGGTGGTACCGGCGCCCTTGAAATCCCAATGGGCTCGGGAGTGGGCGCTCTTCTCCGATGCGCCTTTGCAAATCGTCGAGGGTTCACCATCGCAACGGAGAGAGATCTACAGGGAGCAAAGTGAAGGATTTCTCATTGCCAATTACGAGCAGGTTTTGAGGGATTTGCCGCTGATGCATGAATGGGCGGCGGATCTAATGGTGCTCGATGAGGCCCAACGCATCAAAAACTGGGCCACCAAAACTGCGGGCTACGTCAAACAGCTCCAGCCGAAATACCGACTGGTCCTCACGGGCACTCCGATGGAAAACCGCCTCGACGAATTGGCTTCAGTCATGGATTGGGTCGATGAACGTACATTGGAACCCAAATGGCGCCTCGCTCCGTGGCATGCGACCCTCTGTGACGGAAAACAGGAGGTCGCCGGCGCACGCAACCTCGACACCCTGCGGACCCGGCTCGGCAAGACGATGGTACGAAGGCTGCGACGAGAGGTACTCAACCAGCTGCCCCCACGCACCGATACCAGAGTTCCGGTCGAGCTGACGGCGGCCCAGAGAGTAGAGCACGATGACCTCGCCGCACCGATTGCCAATCTGCTCCGGCGCGGCAAGACCCGACCGCTTACTCAACCCGAGTTTCTCAGACTGATGCAACTGTTGACGACCCAACGGATCATCTGCAACGGCCTGGCTCAACTCCAGTTTCAAGAGGTATGGCCGGCTCTGGGCGAAATGGTTGGGACTCAGGACACGATGCTGGGCAAGCTCGACAGCCCGAAGCTCCTCGAATTCCGGGAGCTCGTACGGCAACTTGTCCTTGAGAGCGGCCAAAAGGTCGTTGTGTTCAGCCAGTGGCGCCGGATGCTCCGGCTCGCGAACTGGGCCGTCTCCGATCTCCTTGGTGGAGCAGGCCTCCGCAGCGCATTCTTTTCAGGCGACGAGAGCCAGAAGCGCCGCACCCAGAACATTATCGAATTTCACGACGACCCGACCCTGGCGATCCTCTTCTCAACCGATGCCGGCGGCGTGGGCCTCAACCTGCAGCGGGCCGCTTCCACGGTTGTCAACCTCGAGCTACCCTGGAATCCTGCCGTGCTGGAGCAGCGCATCGGCCGCGTCTACCGTCTTGGGCAGAAGCAACCGGTCCAAATTTTCAACCTGGTCAGCGAGCAGGGCATCGAGGCCCGCATCGCCAACATCGTCAGCGACAAGCAGGCCCTTTTTACCGAACTCTTCGACGGCACCAGCAATGAGCTGGAGTTCACCGGATCCGGAGGGTTTCTCGACAGAATGGAACGACTTGTGGAACCTGCCGAGATACCGGACCTTGGAGAGCCGGAGGAAGCCATCGATCAGGTGGTGACGCCCGTCCGAAGTCAGGAACCGATCGAGGAGATGCCGGTCACCGCTGCCGTCCAACCTTCCGCACCTTCGGAGCCCATTGAGCCCGTTGCACCGTCGATCGCTGCCGAACCACAACTGCCACCCGCTGCAACGCAGGTCCAAGGCAACCAGGTCCAACAGTTGTTCGCCGCTATCCAGGTTGAGCGCACCCCAGAGGGTGGCCTCAAGATCGAGGCCCCACCGGAAGCGGCCGGGGCGCTGGCTGCCATGTTTCAGGGAATGGCTGATTTGCTGGCCGGAGTGACCGGCCCGTCGTCGTCGGAATAGGCCGGCGTGATCGGACCTGTCGCCGCCCCTGAACCTCTGATTCTGACGCTGAGCCTGCCCCGGTCCCTGCCAACTGCCCCTGTCTCCTGGCCCTGCATCTGCCCCCGTCACCACCCCGGCGCCGGCCGACCGGACACCGACAAGAACGATAACGCCTTCTCCTGCCCCATTTCCTCAGAACACCCACGACAGCTTGGTAAAGAAACTGTTGCCCTGCTCAGACCTCTCCCCGATCTCCGAAGTGCCTCGCTGGAAGGCCAGTTGCAACGAACCAAACGGCGGAAGAATGCGCCACACCCCGAGGAGTTGAACGTTCTCCTTGCTGATCACCGAGTTGGTCTGCACAAAGACCTTGAGGTAAAGGTCGTTGGTGAAGTAGTAACTGGAACTCAGGACATGAATCCAGGTGCTCTCGTTTTCCGGATCGGGGTCGAGTTCGAGCCAGGTGACCTCGTACGAGAGGTTCCATGCCTCAGAAAGGCTCAAGTCAGTGCCGAGACCGAAGAGTCTGAGGTCGCTGTCGTAGTTCTCGCCGACTCCCGCGGAGAGCTTGAATCTTTTCCCGGAGCGGTTGTCGTAGCCGACCTCTGTCTTTAATATCGTGTTGCGAAACTCCTTCTCGAAGATTTCCAGGGCATCGATGTAGGACATGCGAATCTCCCAGAAGTTGGTGAAGACCAACTCACCCTCACCAAAGATCTCCCAGGAGCGAAGTTTCCCCTCCTGGCTCCAGTAGCGGTTGTAGTTGGCCCCTACCCTGAGTTTCTCGGCGACACTGTCAGCAAACCAGAAGGTGTGGCCAAAGTAGCTGTCCACCTCCTTGCGATTGTCATCCCTGAGAAATCCGATGGCGTTGATGTTGTCCTTGAGCCCAGCGTCGAGGTTCGTGTAGCGAACATGGAAGTGGGTGTTGGCCGAATCGAAAGCCGGACGCAGGAACCAGGCAAGCTCTCCGTCGTTCTCCGGACCGTGGGCACGGAGTACTTGGGCTGTCATCCCCAGTTTCTCGGTGAAGAACAACGTCGCATCGATACCCACCGAACCGGCGTTGCCTTCTTCGGTGTTTCGATTGGCGGCGAGAAACCCGAGAGTCGAGGAACCGAAGATACCCCGCTGAAGTCGAAGAACCGTATAGTCGGCATCTTCAACCTTGATTTCCCCTTCCGGGCCTATTTCGGTTTCAAGATCAGCCCGAGTTGCCAACGCGGCCACGTCCCAGCCGGCCATTGTGCCGTTCAGCTTGCCACCCCAGGCAATGTCCCCGATCCGCCGGCTGTAGAACTGCCGAACTGGAGACCGTTCAGTTCCCCGAAGGCCGAAACCCGCCACTTCGATT
>JAOZPW010000260.1 GCA_029932545.1 Thermoanaerobaculales bacterium
GACCGAGTGATTGCCAGCGCCGCAGGCCGCCGAGGTCATTTTCCTCAAGGGGCGACCCCCTCCCGATTCCTGTAGCCAAGCCCCTTGAGGGAATTGTGCCGAGCGGGGGCGCGAAGCGACCCCGAAGGCCGGGGCTTGAAAACGAAGAGAAGAAGAGTGTCCCCTACTCGTCCCCGGCTTGAAAACGAAGAGAAGAAGAGTGTCCCCTACTCGTCTCGATCACCATCTCAGGATAGCCCAGATGGTCGGAGATGACGAAGCTGAGTTCAGGGCCTTTCCCGATTGGTTGCTTGACCGTGGCGACCATTCTGTTCCCGAGGTAGATCGGCCAAGTCCGGTCGCCCGTGCCGTCCTCGACAAACCACGGCCGGCCGTCGGGCAGGAGGAAATGCTCTCCTGCGGTCTGATAAGGCATTTCGACCTGAAGCTGACTGCTGATCCGCCTGCCCCCTGAGTCGTACTTGAACGCGTTTCGAGGCAGACCAAAATCCGAGAGGATCTTCGGCACTCTGAATCCAGACCAAGGTAGGATGGCGCCGGCACAATCCAAACTCAGGATTGGCAGAGAATCAGATCACGCCCCGGAGGAACCAAGAATGAAACGGAACAATGGCCTGACCCTGACCGCAGTTGCCCTATTTTCAATCCTTTCCCTTTCGATGGTTGCCGGCGCACAAGCAGCATCGACAGAGGCCATCCGCATCCCTGCGGAAGCGGCCGCCAACCTCCGTCAATTGAACCTCCACCCGATCCAGGACCTGGATTACGGCAGTTTTCGCTGGCTGGAGGTAGAAGCGTCGGATCTCGAGCAACTTCGTGCGGCGACTATCCCCTTTTCCAAAGTTGATGGTTTTGGCGAGGTTCGGGTCATGGGGTTCACTTTTGACCCACTGGTCGATGGCGAACCGGAAATTCCCGAGACCCTCCAAGCACAAACCGGGGCCTCCGGTCTCACCCTGATTCAACTGGTCGCCCCTCTCAGACAGGAATGGCAGGACACGCTCGACAATCTCAGCGTCAAGCTGCTCCAGTACTACCCACACCAGACCTATCTCGCGTGGGTTAGCCCGTCGCAGTTCGAAAGCATCGACAATCTTCCCTTCGTGCGCTGGTCTGGACAGTTTCACCCGGCCTACAAAATCAATGACACCCTCAACAGCAGGTCAGGCCCCATCAAGAACATCGACGTGATGTTCTATGCCGACGGTAGAGAGGTTGCGACTCTCGACGAATTGCGACGCCTCGGCGGCCGCATCGTCACCCACCATCCGTCCCAGCCCGACCGTGCGTTTTTCAATGCCATCGTCGAAATCGACGCGGCGAAGACCACCGACATCGCCCGCCTTGATCACGTTCTGTGGTTGGGGTTCCAGAGCCCGGTTCCTGTTCTCGATGATGAGATGTCCGATCAGATCGTTGCGGGCAATCACCCCGGCGGAGTGCCCGAAACCGGGTATCTCACCCACCTGGCGAATCTAGGTATCGACGGTACCGGCGTCATCTGGGCAACAATTGACACCGGCGTCGATTACGCCCACCCAGATCTCAATACCCACATCGTCGGTGGTTACAGTTTCCCTGGTGCGCCCTCGTCTCCACCCGGAGATGACTGCTCGGGTGGCGGTCATGGAACCCACGTGACGGGGATCATGGGCGGAGACGCCTCGGCCGGATACGCCGACGCAGACGGATTTCTGTACGGCCTGGGAATGGCGCCTTCCTACAGCATTTTTGCAATGAACTCTCTGTGCGGATCCGGTTGGCCACCAACCGGAGGCTGGCAGGAGCACAGTAAACAGGCCGTTCTCGGCAACGCCGTCGGCGGTAACAACTCATGGACCACCAGCGAGGGAACCCAACACGGATACCAGGCCTCCGAACGCACCCATGACCTGATGGTGCGGGACGGAAACTTCGATACGGCCGATACCGCAGAACCGTTCATCGAGGTCTTTTCGGCCGGCAATTCGGGCAGTTCCGGTTTGACGGCGCCCAAAGAAGCCAAGAATCTCATTGTCACCGCCTCGACCCTGAACTACCGAGGCGGCAACGACATCGATGGCATTTCAAGCTTCTCGAGCCGCGGCCCGGCCGTCGACGGGCGGTGGGTGCCTACAATTGCCGTTCCAGGCTCGGACATTGCCTCGGCCCTTCGGCAAGGTGGTGCTTCACAATGCACGTCAGCAATTGCCGGCACCAGCGGCATATACTCCTGGTGCAGCGGCACCTCAATGGCCGCACCCCATACCTCGGGTTCAGTCGTGCTGATCACCCAGTGGTGGCGGGGATTCAACGGCGGCGGCAACCCCAGCCCGGCCATGGCCAAGGCCTTACTGGTCAACAGTGCAGTCGACATGGGCACACCGGACATCCCCAACATCACCGAAGGCTGGGGAAGGATCAACGTCACCGACGTTCTCCAACCCGGGGCTCTGATGGTCTACAAGGACCAGGAGACCACTTTTGACAACACCGGCGACGTGTGGACGATGACAGTCGGCATCAACGACCCGACCCAACCCCTCAAAATCAGCCTGGCCTGGTCGGACGCACCCGGCGCCGTTGGGGCCAATCCTGCACTGGTCAACAATTTGGACCTGGATGTGGAGACCGATGGATCTACCTATCTCGGCAATGTCTTTTCCGCAGGCTGGTCGGCGACCGGCGGCACAGCAGACATTCTGAATAACCTGGAAAATGTCTTTGTCGCTTCTCCCGGGGGACAGGCGACGATTACAGTTCGAGCAACCAATATAGCCGGCGACGGCGTACCCTACATCGGTGACACCACCGATCAGGACTTTGCTCTGGTCTGTTTCAACTGTGCCGAAGAGCCGGATTTCACCCTGGACGTAACACCGGCATCGCTCGACGTATGCGCTCCGACCGACGGGATTTTCAGTGTCGACGTGGGATCGATTCTTGGATTCTCGGAACCCGTCACCCTGACCGCCTCCGGGGAGCCTACCGGAACGACCGTCAATTTCGTCAGCAATCCAGTAACACCCGGAAATTCGACCGTGATGACGATCGGCCAGACCGGCAGCGCTTCCGCCGGGACCTCCATCATCGAAGTCTCAGGGACGTCGGCCAGCAGCTTTCATACGGACACCGTAGCTCTCAATCTGTTTGATGCCACTCCTTCGGCGTCGACGTTGGTCGCCCCCACCAACGGCGCTCTCAACTTGCCGACCAGGCCGGTCTTTGAGTGGCTGGACGCCGCCCAGGCCGGGACATACCACCTCCAGGTGGCAACCGATGCGGGATTTGCCAACCTTGCGCTGGATCAGACCGGCATTGATCAAACGACCTTCACCCCTGACGCCGACCTCCAGTCCAGCGCGGAGTTCTTCTGGCGAGTCCAGGCCGAGAACGGCTGCGGTCCCGGGTCCTGGTCCGAAACCTATGACTTCGCCACGGTCGCGCTGCCCGGAGACTGTGGTCCCGGCACAAGCCCGGTCCTCTACTTCAGCGATGACCTCGAGGCAGGGACCGGCGCAGGCTGGACGCACGGGGGAATCGGCGATACCTGGGAGCTCTCCGGCGCCCGGGTCCACAATGGATCCTGGTCGTTCTTCGCCGACGATGTCGATACGGTCACCGATCAGTGGTTGGAATCAGAAGACATCATCCTTCCCTCAGACACCCTCCCCTTGACCCTGCAATTTTGGAATTGGCAGGAAATCGAGGATCGATCCAGTGGATGTTACGACGGCGGTATTTTGGAAATTTCAACCGACTTCGGCAGCAATTGGACACAACTCGAGGCTCAGCTGGTCACGGACCCCTACGACGGCCCTGTAAATGACGGAAGCAATCCCCTCGGGGGACTGAACGCATGGTGCGGCGACCCTCAGGACTGGCTTGAATCAGTTGTTGATCTCGACGACTATGCCGGTGAGACCATTCGTTTTCGGCTTCGTCTCGGTACGGATTCCTCTGTGGGCCACGAAGGATGGTATGTTGACGACGTGGTCATCCAGGGGTGTGCAGAGTCGGCTCCCCTGTTCATCGACGGATTTGAGAGCGGTGACACGTCGCTATGGACATGGGCGACACCGTAGCAATCATATTGAAGCCCAATGAAACGGCAGACCTTGGAATCTCGTCTTCGTGCGGATCGACACCTCGTCGAAATCGCCGAGCACATTGATTCTGTTGAGTGCTGGGTTGTCGGCGGGTGGGTGCGGGACCGGGCACTGGGACGGGAACCGCCGGATCTCGATCTGGTCGTACCTGGAGCTGAGGCAGCCAAGAAGGTCGCCGCCACGCTGGCCGCCGCATGGGGCACAACGCCACGCCTGCTCGGCAGGCCCGAAAAAGCTGTCTGGCGCCTGACCGGGCCCAGATGCAAGGTCGAAATCTGGCCGATGGAGAACGGCGACCTTGAGGCAGACGCCACCCGCCGGGATTTCACCTGCAACGCCCTGTTCTGGCGCCTGCCTGACGGCCCGCTCCTCGATCCGACAGGGGGAATCGGAGACATCACCGACCGGAGAATCCGTGCAATCTCCAGGGCCAATCTCGAGGCCGACACCGTTCGTCTTCTTCGCGGCGTGCGGTTGGGAGCAACCCTTGAAGGTTTCTCGATAGAGCCACAAACCCGTGGCTGGGTATCAGATCTCGCACCGACCCTGGCCGACGCACCCCGCGAACGTGTCGGCGCCGAATTGCGCAACCTTGCTCACGCCCCAAGGGCCGGCGTTGGTCTCAAGGAGGCTGCAGCCCTGGGTCTTCTGGCGCCTGCGGGCCCTCGGCCCCGGCCCGCTGAATTCGATGCCACCCTGGACACCTTGGAGCGCATGGTTGGACAGGACCGGCACCCGGCACCGGCATCCGTCGCCCACAATCAAACTCAGGCCGTACTCGCCTGGTTGGCCTCGGGTTGGCCCGCGAATTCACCCAAAGCGTTGGCCGCGTTCGCCTGGCCCAGGGACCTCGTACGGAACACTGCAATCGCTGCATCCCGGCATGCCGAGGCCGGCATGGCGGTCGACCGGAGCCCAGCCGGCCGAAGAGAGTTCATCGCCCGGTGCGGCCACGCCTTTCCGACAGTCCTGGCCCTGGCTGCCGCGAACGACGTAGCCAGAGGCGGCCGCCCTCAGCCGTGGCAACGCTGGTGGCGCCAGTGGATCCGGTCTGCCCCGGCTATCCTTGAGTCAAGGCCGTTGCTCGAAGCCTCTGAGGTCAGCACCATCACCGGCGTCGAACCCGGACCCCAACTGGGTCGAATTCTCGCAGACCTCGAACGCGCTGCCGTGCGCCGAGACGTCCGGAGCCCTGCGGGGGCCCGGCGTTGGTTATGTATTTACTCGGTCGGTGCTTCTTCTGAGCCTTCGGCCTGAGCCTCATCAGCTTCAGTCCAACCTTCGGCCTTACCGGTTTCGAAGTCGTCTTGGAATACCGGGGTCGGTTC
>JAOZPW010000261.1 GCA_029932545.1 Thermoanaerobaculales bacterium
GCCAACGGTATTCACAACGAGAGGAAGGTAGTTTTGGAAGCTCTCCTTGTCATCATTGTCATCGGGCTGCCGGTTGCGGCCATTGCAATATGTATCGTGTCAGTTCTTGCCCTGTCTCGAACCCGCAAGCTCCAGAGACGGGTCGAAGAATTCGAGGGACGCATCACCGATCTCGAGGCGCGTCCGCTGACCGCACAGCCGCCGGTGATTGAGGAATCGCCGCCGGAGGCTTACCAGCCATCCGACTGGGAGGCGCCGATTTCCCAATCGTCCTACGAGACCGATCCCCTCTCTGAGGAAATAGCGCCGGTGTCCATTCCTGATGCGTCCCCATCTCCACCGCCAATCGAAGGTCATACAACCCCACCGAGCCACCAGAGACCACACACGGGAGTTCCACCAACACCACCTCCGGATCGGCCTTCCATTCGGGCTCGGGCACTGGACGAGTCTGCAAAATCCGGAAGCGCCCCGCCCTCCAAGCCGAGAATTCCCAAAATCGACATCAACTGGGAGCAATGGATCGGGGTGCGCGGCGCTGCGGCTGCCGGCGGAATCGTCTTGGCCCTCGCCGCTCTGCTCTTTTTTCAGTACTCGATCGAGCACGGTTTGATCTCCCCAACGATGAGGGTGGTCTTTGGAGTCCTGGTCGGCATCGCATGCCTGGTCGGGTCCGAGTGGCTGATCAAACGGGGGCAGGCCGCTGCCGCCAACGCCCTCGCGGGCTCAGGGGTCGTCATCCTCTACGGGGCGACCTGGGCCGCTCAGACTCTCTACGGCCTGATAGGCATGGTGCCGGCTTTCGTCTTGATGGTCGTCATCACAGCGGTCTGTGTCGCCCTCGCAGTCTCTCGTGACGCCCGTTTCATCGCTGTCCTCGGCTTGCTTGGCGGCTTCGCCACACCCCTTCTTGTGGCCTCAGACGCTTCCAGCCCGGCGGCCCTTTTCGGCTACATCCTGCTGCTCGACCTGGGCCTCTTGTGGTTGGCCCGGGCCAGGGGTTGGCCGCTGCTCGCGGTGCTCAGTCTTGCCGGGACCGCGGTGCACCAGGGTCTGTGGATCGTCGGCACGATGGATGCCGAAAGGGCGGCGTTGGGTATCGTGGTTCTCGGTGTCTTCGGCCTTGCATTCCTCTTCGTCGACAACGGCGACAAGGAACACTCATTTCTGTGGCGCGCAACAAGAGCAGGCGGCGTTGCGGTGCCTTTCGCCTTCGGCCTTCACTTCGCCGGAACCGCCAGGCTCGCGGACAATCCGATCCCTCTGGGAGCCTTGTTGGTGATCTTGAGCGCCGGCGCCTGCTGGCTGGCTCGCAAAGAACCACGTGGGCCGGCGGTCGGCGCCGCCGGGGCATCCCTGGGCGTCATGACCCTGTGGATGATCACCCACCGCCTCGATATCACCCAGGCCTGGCAGGCGGTCGGTGTGTGTGTGGCCGTCGCCGCCGTTTTCTTTGCGGCCTCGGTCTTTCACCGGGACCATGCCCACAGCCGCTCCTTCCTCAATGCGTCCCTGATCGCCCAACTGGGATTTCTCACCCTCCTGGTCCTGGCCTCGGTTGCCCCACGCATCCACCGTCCCTGGCCATGGATCGTCGGTTGGATCGTGCTCGGCGCAGCATTGGTCTGGCACTCACGCCGACCGTCTCGAGCCTGGATCCAGTTGGCCGCAGGGCTCGGTCCCGCCCTGGGGCTGACGATCATCGCGGTGACACACGGAAGGCATCCCGAAGCTCTGCATTTGTGGGCCTTCGCCGCACTGATGGTTGGTCCGGTACTGGTGTTTCAGATTCTCGCCCTGATGAGGCAGGCCGGACCGGTCCGAACCTGGGCCGAACGAACGAGTGCCGCCACAGCCATCGCCCTGATGCCGGCGGCATTGATCCTGGTCGACAACCATCACTCCGATGCTGTTCTGTCGATGGTCTTGACCTTGATTCTCGGTATCCTGGCTGTGTTGGCGGCCACCCGATTGCGCTCCGGACCCTGGTTCTTCGCTGCCACCCTTTCAACCGCCCTCTGGCAATCGCTGGTCTATGCCGAAGGTTTCACTTCCTCTCGAATGACCGGCCAAGTTGCACTGCCGTTCGGTCTTCTGGCTGGAACGGCCCTCTTCTTTACGATCTGGCCGGTTCTGACGGCCAAGGCATTCAGCGGCAGCAAATCGGCATGGTGGGGCGCCGCGTTGGCCGGTCCTTTCTGGTTCCCGGCACTACGGGAGGCCTTCACCACCCAGTGGGGGCCTGAGGCCATCGGTCTGCTCCCGTTGGCTCTGGCGGCAGTCGCCTTGGTGGCGATCCTCAGGCTCCGACCCGCTCTTGGCGATGACGAAGACACGCGGTTCCGGGCAGTCGTCTGGTTCTGCGCCGTGGCCCTCAGTCTGGTATCCCTGGCCATTCCACTGCAACTGGACCGTGAGTGGATCACCATCGGTTGGGCACTCAACGGATTGGCGGTGCTGGCGCTATGGACACGGTTGGACCACCCCGGTCTCAAATACTTCGGTCTGGCCCTGCTCGGCGCCTCGACCGTGCGATTGGTAGCCAACCCCGAGGTCTTGAGTTACCACGTGCGTTCAGCGACACCGGTCCTCAACTGGCTGAGCTACACCTATCTGGTTCCCGCTGTGGCGATGGTCCTCTCCATGCGGTTCCTGAAACCTCGAGAAACGCCCCGGCTTCGAGTCTGGGAAGAACGCTGGTACCCAGGAGGCCGGGCAATCGGCGCCGCAGCCTGCGGTCTGGCTGCCGTCGCGACGGTCTTCGCCTGGCTCAACCTGGCAATTGCCGACATTTTCGCTACCAGCACAACCCTGGAGCTGACCTTCGAACGTCTGCCTGCCAGGGACGCCACGACCTCCATTGCCTGGGCCGTCTATGCGCTCATTCTGCTGGCAATCGGGGTTCGGGCCCGGAGTTCCTCCTTGCGGTGGCTCAGCCTTGGGCTGATGGTCACGACCATTCTCAAGGTCTTCCTGCACGACCTTGGCGAATTGGAAGACCTCTACCGCGTCGCATCGTTGGCCGGCCTGGCCGTCTCACTGATCGTCGTATCGTTGATCTATCAACAGTTCGTCTTTCGATCGACGGGAGAAGATTCATGACCAAGCCTTACCTCCTGACACGGCGATGTGGGAAGCTCTTGGCAACGTATCCTCGCGCTACTTCAAAAAATCCAAACATCGTCTCAGGCCGCTGGATTCAGTTCTCAGATCCTATGTTGCCAACAGCTGGTTTCTGGTCGGAGGTCATCAGAACCCCCGGAAGGGGATGCGTTTTCTCCCCCTCTCCCCCTCTCCCCCTCTCCCCCTCACCGTTGCAGGTCTCAGGGTTCGAGGATCAGGGATCAGGCCCCATTGAGAAATTTGAGGACCGTCGGCTGATCTTGAGCTTCGCCCTTGCATTCCTCATGCTGGCCACCACCCTTCCGGCGAAAAACCTCGCCACGCTCTTCCCCTTCCGGGCGCCGATCACTACCGAAGGTCCGGGGCTCAGTCGGCTTGAAGTTCCCGTCGGCGTCATCGGCCCCTGTCGAACGGATCTGGCCGACCTCAGAATCTTGTCCTTATCTGGCCGAGAAGTGCCCTTCCTGGTTGACAGCCCCGATGCAACAGGGACCGTCATGGAGCTTCGGCACAGGGCAACACCAAAGATATTGTCGGCCGGGCGCTCGCGAAAGGCCCTCGACAGCAGGGTCACAAGATTCAGGGAAGATTACGTACTCGACGTGCCATCAGTCCCCGATGATGTCGCCGCGTGGGATCTCGTCGTCACCGTCGCACGACCGGAATTCGTCAGCCGTGTGACGATCCGCTCAATAGACGGGCGCGGTAAGAGCGTCACTCTGCTTCAAGACGGTTCCTTCTTCCGCCTGCCTGACGCCGGGGCCGAAAAAAGCCGTTTCACCGTCCCCGACCGAAAGATCAGCCGGCTGGAACTGACCCTGGAGGGTCTGGATCAGGGCTATCTCGATCCAAGATTCACCCTGGAAGCCCGGCGATTACTGCCGGTATCAGAGAAGAACGGCGTCGCATTGGAGATCGTGGAGGTTCGACAACTTCCTCTGGCGACCGAGATGGTCGTCAAGCGCCCCAGGGGGCTGGTTCCCCGCCGGCTCCTTTTATCCACGAGCACCGGCACCTTCCACCGCAAGATCACCGTCTGGGACGAGGGACCGGGCGCCGACCCCGAGGTCCTGGGCTCCAGCGCGGTGCTGCGGATCGACGCCATTGCTGCAATCGAAAACCTCGAAATCCCCCTCCGCCCGGCTCGTGGCGACCGCCTCCGGGTTATTGTCAACAATGAGGACAGTCCCCCGCTCGATGGCTTGGGCCTTGAGGCTCTGGTACCGCAACCGGTCCTGATCTTCTCCCTGCCTCAGGGTGAAACGCATGCCACTCTGGTATTCGGAGGCGGCCGGGCTCATCGACCCCGCTACGATTTGTTCGCCCTCGAGGGAAGGGACGACCTTCCGGCGGCAGGAGAGTCCGCTGACCGAGCCCTGGCTCTGCTGGATCCTACCCGCGCTTCGACGGCAACACTGGGCCCTGTCGAGAGCAACCCCCTGTATGACGCCACTCCGGCGCTCAAATTCGCCATGCACCCTGGGGCGCCGATCGATCCTCGTTTGTATTCGCACCGAAGGCGTATTGATGTGCAACCCTCGACAGAAGGTCTCGCCAGCATCGAGATCAACACTTCGGATCTGGCAGTCATGCGCCCGGACATGGCCGATTTACGGATCATCGATTCGGAGGCTCGGCAATGGGCCTATCTCCGGCAGGATCGGTCCCGAACCATCGACATCGAACTCAGACAGACTGACCATCGAGTTAATGACCAATGGTCCCACTATTCCCTTGAGGTCCCCAATCCGCCGATGACGGTCGCCCGTTTACTCATCCAGACCGAGGCGCCGTATTTTGACCGCGACTTCAGGCTTCAGGTAACGCTGGAGGACGGGAAGAAACGGGACCTTATCCATGACCGGTTCTTCAGGCGGCTCGGCGATCCCAGACCTGTGCGAATCGATTTCTCACGGACCCGGGTGGTCGGCCTCGAACTGATCGTCAACGACGGTGACGACGCACCATTGACCTTGAATTCGGTCAGCGCGAGGATCCCCGCTCCCAATCTCTACCTGGCAGCTGAACCCGGCACCTACGAAGTCTTGATGGGCTTCCCCGAAGCCAAACCGCCTCACTACGAGTTGGAAAAAATCCGTTCGACAATCCTGGCGGTTCCCGCAGCAACCGTAACCTCGGGCGCCCTGGAGAACAACCCTCTCTACAGTGCCGCCCGCCGTCTCTCCGGCGCCGCCAACCTGCAGAAGATCCTGCTGTGGGCGGTCTTGGGTTTTGCGGTGATCATTCTCGTTTTGATGACACTGCGAATGGCACGCCAGGAGCA
>JAOZPW010000262.1 GCA_029932545.1 Thermoanaerobaculales bacterium
CTGCTGCGTATGGCGGTGATGTTTGGAGACCCACGAAGCGTGCGCTGGAAAGAGCGGCCATTACTCAACCACGAATTCGAATTTCGTCCCCAAAATCATGGCCATATGCGGCCGCTCTGGTATTGCAGTTCGAAAAACTCGGGATAACAGTTACTGTGGACCAAAATTGGGGCTTCATGTTCGGACACCACCTCACGGAAGGTGATGACGACGGTTTGATCATGGTCGGGGATCGCGAGGACACGAGATTGATTCGAGGTTCCCCAGGTTTACATGTTGGCGATGCGTCGGTTCGGATCGATGTGCTGCCACTCGATGAAGAATGGGTGGGCTGTCAAGGCATGGGAGATCGTTCGATTGAGCTGTATCTGAGAAAGGGGTTCTATCCTGCAAAGTTCCCAGGTAAAGTCCCGCCATTCAGATGGTCCCGGGGGAGAGACTCTGAAATTGTGGTTCCATTGATAAAGAATCGTCCCTACAAAATGTCAATCAGATGTGCTCCGTTCCCTCCTGCCGAACCCCAGACAATTTCCGTTCTGGTCAATGGGCAAGAGATTTCCGAGCATTCCCTTCACAAGGGTTGGCAGACAGTGGCTATCAATATCCCTGGCGAGATTGTCCAAGAAAAAAATGGAATTGCACTTCTATATTCTCACGTTGCTTCGCCAGCGGAATTTGGAAATTTCAGAGACACCAGAAAGCTGGCAGTCCAGTTCAGGGAAATCTGTTTTGATGCGTATGAATCAGAATCACCCGACCCATGATCAGAGCATGATCCGAATAGTCCGAAACTGGTCGCGACCAAAAGCCGGGAGCGCCCCTCCTCAAGGGCTATGGCTTCCCATCTCCTGCCCTGCTGCCCTTGAGGGAAATGCGCCGAGCGGGGACGCCGCCTTGGCCGGCCTCAGGTGACCTGGACAGCATCGGTCCGGCTTTCCCGACTTTCCTGTATTCCAACCTCGGCCTTCGGGGCCACGGCTGCCGAGCGCTGTCCAGTGGCCAGGCATCTTGCCCGTTTGGGGCCTTTTTGGAGGCATGCTGTGAAATCTCTGCAGCTACCGCAGAAATTTCATGTAGAATAGAGCTATGAAACGCGATGGCCTGCTGCGGCGAATCGACCATCTCTTTCGGGTCAATCCCGTGGTTGCCTTGTTGGGGCCCCGGCAGTGTGGCAAGACGACCCTGGCACGGTTCTATGTCGAGCGTTTTCGTCCAGATTTTCCCCAACCCCTCAACTACTTCGACCTGGAGGATCCCGACGGACTCTCTCGCCTCAGCGCGCCCAAGCTGGCCTTGCAGAACCTGCGTGGTCTGGTGGTCATCGACGAGATCCAGCGAAGCCCCGAGCTGTTCCCACTTCTGCGCACCCTCGTCGACAGACCGGATGTGCAATGTCAGTTCCTTATCCTCGGCAGCGCCTCCCGCGACCTCATTCGGCAGAGTTCAGAGACGCTTGCTGGGCGCATCTCCTCTGTTGAGGTTGCTCCGTTCTCGGCGGCGGAGTTGCAGGCGGCAGGACAACCCAACCTATTGCAGCTCTGGCTGCGTGGAGGCTTTCCCCCAGCCTACCTCGCCGAGGATGCCGTGCTCAGCAGCGAGTGGCGTGCAGCCTATGTCAGCACCTACCTCGAGCGAGACCTGCCTGCCCTCGGCATCCAGATCCCGGCAGCAACGATGCGACGCTTCTGGATGATGCTGGTGCATTACCATGGCCAGGTTTTCAACGCCTCCGAGCTGGGTACGACTCTCGGCGTCGCTGATACGACCATCAGTCGCTACCTCGACATTCTCACCGGGACGTTCATGGTTCGCCGCCTACAGCCATGGTTTGAAAACGTCAAAAAACGCCAGCGCAGGCGGCCCAAGATCTACTTTCGCGACAGCGGCGTGTTGCACACACTTCTCGGAATCACCGACGATGCGCAGCTTCAATTACATCCCAAGCTCGGAGCGTCGTGGGAAGGCTTCGCGCTTGAAGAGGTCATCCGCCTGACCCAATCCGCCGAGGAAGAGGTCTTTTATTGGGGAGTGCATCAACAAGCCGAGCTCGACCTCCTCATCTGCAAAGGCGGCCGCAAGATCGGTTTCGAATTTAAGTACGCTGACGCTCCGCGCCTCGATCGCTCGATGCGGAGGGCGTTCGAGCTCCTCGAGCTCGATCAGCTCCAGATCGTCTTTCCTGGACAGGTGCGATTCCCGCTCGCCGAGAACATTGATGCCGTTGGACTGGCGAGACTCGTCGAGGAGTCTGCGTTTTCGTCATAACCCTGCGCAAGAAAGCTCTGTACGCCTGATCGAATCCGCGTGTCTCTTTATGTCCACCTCACCAAGAGATCGTTCAACAAAAAGACGGGGCCGATACCGGTTTCGACCTCGTCGGCCAACACCTGCCACCCTCCTGCCTGTTGCGAAAGTCCGGTTGCTACGCAAACACCGGTGCAATCGGGTTTCGCTGGCGGGAAGTGTCCGAAGGCCGGAAGGGAACCAACTGGGAAACCTTCTGCGACCAGATTGTTTCGCTCCCCCCAGGGATCCCCTGGCGTCATAACCAGGCCGGGGATCTTCCGGGATCAAACGGGATCATTGACTCGGAAAAGCTAGCGTTACTCGTCGAAGCCAACCGAGGGAGGATGGACGATCGTTCCGTGTCTCGCCCAACTTCATAACTACATCACCTGCGTCGTCTGTCGTCTGTGCGAAAAGATCGACCGTTCGGAGATCGTTGGCTTCGTTCCCCATGGAAGCCAGAAGAAGACCGCCAAGTTGCTCGCACGTGAACTCAGCTGACTCGAGTCTCACCTGAGTAATACTCATCAGCGATCTTTGTCAGATCAGGGGATGAAGATCCTCTTGCGGATTTTTGCGTTGTCAAACCACGCATATGTGTGGTAAAACCATGCAATGGGTATTCTAGCCGAGGTATTGTCATCACGGATTCGTGCCGAGGTCTTTCGTATCTTGTTCGGTGTTCGAGATCTGGAACTGCATGGCAGAGAGTTGGCACGACAATCGGGATTCAACGAGGCGGCAACCAGGCAAGAACTGCGCAAGCTGGAACGTCTTGACCTGGTTGTTTCGCGGCGGGCCGGAAACCGTGTCTACTACCGGGCGCATCGAGAGCACCCGCTGTATCCCGAAATTCACCGGCTTGTATTGAAAACCGTAGGGCTCGTGGATGTCATCACCCGGGCCCTGAGCGACTCAAGAGTGGATCTCTGTTTTGTATTTGGTTCCATCGCCCAAGGCAGTGTTTCAGCGGCCAGTGACGTCGATTTGATGGTGATAGGGAATTTGAGCTTGCGGGAATTGGTCTCCCTGTTAGGAGGCGTAGCTGAATCAGTTGGACGGGAGATCAATCCTCATGTCATGTCGAAGGAAGAGTATGGTGATCGGTGGGGTCGGGGCGACCATTTCGTGACACACGTAATCAGTGGACAGAAGATCTTCATCATTGGGAGTCAGGATGACCTTGAAGCGATGGCAAGAATACGGTTGGCTCAAGGCTGAAGCGACCAGCCCGGCGGAGATCAACAACCTCCTCGAGATTACAATCAGAAGCGGTGCCCGGTCAGACAAGGCTGACAAAGACATCACTATCATGATGCGCTGTTGTAGTGAGAAAGTGAGCGATTGCCCTCGAAAAGAAATCGGGTGAGTGATATATGGCGCGCCGGACAGGACTCGAACCTGTAACCTCCTGATCCGTAGTCAGGTGCTCTATCCAATTGAGCCACCGGCGCAACTCAAGGCCGGAGAGTATGCCACAGGCGCTTTCTGCACGCAAGCTATCCCCAAGGATGCCCCAGGCTTGACACGGGCGGACACGGGGGTCCGCCCCTACAGACCGATTCGCGGTTGCCCTGGTTCCTGTGGAAACATTTCCTTTACTCTTCTTTCGCTGTGTTTCCTTTGCGCTCTTTGCGTCTTTGCGAGAGAATTGTTTTTCCTCTGCTCCTCTCTTGCATCCGCCCTAATCTCGTTGTACCGTGCGCTCGACTGCGGATGCCGAGGCATGATGCGGTTCCACTACAACTCGGAGGTCGATATGTCGAATGCCCAAGATTTCATCGCGCTCGAAGAGCACTACGGAGCCCACAACTACCACCCCTTGGATGTTGTGATTACTCGCGCCGAAGGCGCCTGGGTCTGGGATGTCGACGGAAAGAAGTATATGGACTTCCTGGCGGCGTACTCGGCGGTCAACCAGGGCCACTGCCACCCTCGCCTGATCAAGGTGATGGAAAAGCAGATGAAGCGCGTGGCATTGACCTCCAGGGCCTTCCGGAACGACCAACTCGGACCGTTCTGCAAAGAAATCTGCGAGATGACCGGTTTTGACCGGGTATTGCCCATGAATACCGGCGCCGAAGCGGTGGAAACTGCCATCAAGGCCGCCCGCAAGTGGGGCTATACGGTCAAGGGCATTCCGAAGGACCAGGCGGAGATTCTGGTCTTTGCCGGCAATTTCCACGGTCGTACGACAACGATCGTCGGTTTCTCATCCGATGAGGAATACCGTTTCGGCTTCGGCCCGTTTACCCCCGGCTTCACGATTCTGCCATACGGCGATATCGAAGCGGTCAAGGCGGCAATGAACCCCAACGTGTGTGCGGTGATGATCGAACCGATCCAGGGCGAAGCCGGCATCGTTGCGCCGCCTGAGGGTTTCCTCAAGGAACTGCGCGACCTGACGACCGACAACAACTGTCTGCTAGTCTTAGACGAAATCCAGAGCGGCCTCGGTCGCACGGGCAAACTTTTCGCCTACGAGCACGAAGACATCTGGCCGGACATCGTGATCATTGGCAAGGCCCTGTCTGGCGGCATGTACCCCGTTTCGGCAATCCTGGCCGACAACGAGGTCATGGGGGTTTTCAATCCCGGAGAGCACGGATCGACCTATGGCGGCAACCCCCTGGGCGCCGCAGTGGCCCGTGAGGCCCTGAAAATTCTGGTCGAGGAGAAGATGATCGAGCGGTCCGCGGAGTTGGGCGCCTACTTCATGGAGAAAATCCGCGCGATCAAGTCGGACCACGTGAAACTGGTCCGAGGCAAGGGCCTGTGGATCGGCATCGTGCTCAAGGACTCAGCCGGCGGCGCACGCCGCTTCTGCGAAGCCCTTCAAGAAGACGGCATGCTGTGCAAAGAGACCCACGAGACCGTCATTCGGGTCGCTCCACCCCTGTCCGTCACCCGTGAGGAAATCGATTGGGCAGTCGAGCGGCTCGATAAGGTTCTGACGGAACTCTGAGTCAATGTCGAGAAGAGAGGATAAAGGGGTTAGGGGTCAGGATTAGGGGTCAGCTCCTGGGTGCCGCAATGCGGGCCAGGAGGCCCGCGCTCCAGAACGAAGGCCCAGCTTCTCTTTTTGTGCCTCT
>JAOZPW010000040.1 GCA_029932545.1 Thermoanaerobaculales bacterium
GCGGGTCCGAGCCTTCGGCTCGGCAGGCCTTCGGCCTGGCGTCGGTTCCTAGCCCACGCTACCCGCTTCGCGGGTCCGAGCCTTCGGCTCGGCAGGCCTTCGGCCTGGCGTCGGTTCCTAGTTTCCAGTTTCCAGTTTCTAGTTTCACGCCCACGCACGGCCTGATGGCTTGTCCGGTGCAGTTTGGGGGGGGCGTGTGACCAACGACCGGCAGGAAGACGAACGCTTGGTGACGGCATCCTTGGCGGGGGATGAAGATGCCTTTGCTCAGCTGGTTCGCCGGTATCAGCGACGGTTTACGGCATTTCTTTCGCAGCTTGTCGGTGATGTTGAACTTGCCAAGGAACTGACGCAAGAGGCCTTCATTCGGGCATGGTCGGCTCTGGAACGGTACGATCCGACCTACCGTTTTTCGACCTGGCTTTTCAGGATCGGCCACAATCTGGGTATTGACCACCTTCGCCGCAGACGCCT
Organism: Thermoanaerobaculales bacterium; assembly: GCA_029932545.1. Taxonomy (GTDB): domain Bacteria; phylum Acidobacteriota; class Thermoanaerobaculia; order Thermoanaerobaculales; family Sulfomarinibacteraceae; genus DAOWGJ01. Next base: position 475 of record JAOZPW010000040.1, read on the forward strand.
GAAAACCGTTCCCATCATTCGTGAAGATCGCGAAGGCGCCGAGATTGAGGTCGTCCTGGTCGATCAGGCTAAGGACCCATTGGGACACCTGAAGAACTCAGAGCTCGCCGGTGTGCTTCGTCAGGCGATTGAGGGTCTTCGGCCGGAGTACCGGGAACTGGTATTGCTCCGTCACTTTGGGGGCTTGAGTTATCAGGAGATCGCCGATCTGGAGGGAATGCCATTAGGTACGGTCAAGAACAAACTTTTTCGTGCGCACAGCGTATTACGCAAAGAGTTGCAGTCGTTTCTGTGATGGCAAGGAGGGTGTAGGGCATTGACGGCGGATGGATTTCGGAGGGTCGTAAAGCGCCATTTGAGGCGCATTCGAGGCACAGTACTCAGCGTACGGGCAGAGAATGCAACGAAAAAGGGTCTTTACGACACCCGAAAGGCGACTCTGATTCAATGCCCTACGCCCTCCTAAGGAGGCATCGTGAACAGCCAGTGCGAAAGAGTACGTTATATTTTGGTCGAAGGATCCGGGGATCCGGGCCGGCGTGACCCAGCCGTTGCCGGCCACCTGGAAAGCTGTGAGGCCTGTCGGCAATTTGCCGTAGCTGAAGAGCGCCTGGCGAAGGTTCTTGAGACCGCCGCGGCCCCGGCCGATCCGATTCTGCAGCAACGAGTGATCTTGGCAGTTGAGGAACTGGAGGCTCGGCGGCGCCGCCTGGCCCTTGTGCCGGTGGCTGCGTCCGTGATGCTCGTGCTTGCAGGCGTGACGCTGATGGGAGGCGTACCAGGCGCCTCGATGGCCGCAGCTCTCCCCGCCTGGACTGCAGGTGGATGGTTGGCGCTCGCCGGAACGGTGATGGATTTTGCCGGCGCCTTGCGGGCCGTTGCAGTCGGGTTGGGCCTTTTGATTTCGACGCCGTTGGTCCTTATGGCGGTGATGGTCGTTATGGTCGGATTTGGGGCCATGATTTCGATTTCGAAGAGGTGGAGACGGCGTGCGGTATGGTCCGATCGTTCCTGAACTCAGCTCTGGTCGTTGGGCTGCTTTTGGTAGCCATCGCCCCGTCCGAGGCGGCTACTGACGTCTTTCGTTTTGCCGCCGATCTCGATGTCAATTCCGAGGTTGAGGGCGATGCGGTGGTGTTGGCCGGGGATTTGACCCTGGGACCACAGGCCCGGGTTCATGGTGATGCAGTCGCGGTGCTGGGCAGGGTGCATCTTGACGACCAAGCCATAGTTGAGGGCCGCGTGATCGCGTTGCCGTCCCTTGCGGCCCTTGATCCGGATCCGATTCGAACCGGAGGCAGTGTGGCGCTGAGGCCGGGCCTGTTTCTCATTACTGCCGGCTTGTGGCTGGTGGCGACGACGCTGGTGGCCTGGATCTGGCCGTTGCGGCTCCGTTCGGCAGTGGTCGACCTGCGGCGAACCGGCTGGCGCCTGATGATTCTCGGGGTGGTGGTGGTCATTACGCTGTTCGCGGCACTTGTGGCCGTTTTGGGGTTTGGCCCGATGTGGGGCGTGCCGCTGGCCGGCTGTCTGATGGTGGCCTTCCTGATGATCAAGGCGGTTGGACTTGCAGTCCTAGGAGTCTGGATCGTGGGCCTGTTGCCGGCCAAATGGTCTGGAAAAGCCTGGCCGATCAGCCTCAACGTCTTTGTCGGGGTGTCCATCCTGTTGCTGGTCCGGCTCCTTCCGGTCTTTGGGGGCACGCTCTGGGGCCTGGTTTCGATTGCCGCTCTGGGAGTCGGAGTTTTCAGCATTCTCACCGAGTGGTCAACCTCCGAAGAAAAGAGATACCGAATGGCCCTCGCCAAATAGCTCAACCCCAGGATGCGCGCAGCGCATCGACAGGATCCTGCAGGGCAGAGGCCTGAGCCCACCCCCAAATTCTCGACCACGCCGGCGGCCTATGCCCTGCAGGATTTGAGGCCCGGCCGGGCCTCCAGTGGTAGCATCCCCCCATGGCTCGTCGATCTGCACTGCTGTTTCTTGGGCTGGCGTCACCGGCGATGTTGGTCTGCGGTTGGTTTGAAGGATTCGTGCCCGAGTTGTCTTTTGTTCTATTGGTGATGGCCTTCCCGGCCGCCCTGATCGCCTTGGCCGTGGCCCGAGATGGGAAACTGGGGCCCCTTTGTTTACCGCTGTTGGCCCTGACTCTCATGCTCGAGGTGTGTGGAATCGCCATGCTCTTGCTGCGGGGACAGATCCTCGAGGCCCCGTGGTTTGGGGGTTTTCCGGTCGCGGCGGCGATTCAGATTTACGGCCTGTGGTTGGGTCCTCTGCTGCTGGTGGCTCTCGCCTACGGATTGACCTTTGACCACTGGGAACTGCGGGAAGAGGACCTCCGCCGTTTCGACGCTCGCCGAAACCGGAGTGATGGGAATACCGAAGGATGACCCCTCCGGTGAACCTGAGCGTAGTGGGGTCGGCTGTTATCTATCTGGCCTTGGTGACGGGGGTTGGAATATGGGCTGCCGGCAGAACCAAGTCGGCCAAAGACTTTTTCATTGCCGGCCAGAAGATCGGCTGGATCGTCACGGCCTTTGCGACGATGTCGGCGGCGTTCAGTGGGTTTGTTTTCATGGGTGGTCCGGGCCTGATGTATCGCGTGGGCGTCGCCTCTCTGTTTATCTGTATTCCCGTCGGCTTTACCTCCGGTTTTTTGTGTTGGGTCGTGGGCAAACGTCTGAGGTTGTTGGCGGGGCTTCGAGAGATCTACACGGTGCCGGATGTCATCCTCGTTCGTTATGGGAGCCGGCGTGCTTCGGGGTTAGCGGCAGTCGCGGTCATCATTGGAACGATCGGATACCTCGGAGCCCAAATCCAGGCCCTGGGCATTCTGATCGAGATGGTGTTCGGTACAAGGGCTGTGCTCGGGCAATGGAGTTTGCCGGCGGCGATGATACTTGGCTGTGCCGTGGTCGTTTTCTACGCGACCGCCGGAGGCATGGTTGCCGGGGTCTACACCGATCTTTTTCAGGGAATATTGATGGTGGCGGCTGCGGTGGCGGTCTTTTATTACTGCCTTCACTCGGGGGGCGGTCTTGAGGCGATGTCGCGGTCGATTGTTGGGTCTGAAGTTTTCGGTCCGAGCCACCTCGACCCCTTCGGAACCCTGCCGGTGATGACGGCGGTGGGTTTTTTCTTTGTCTTTGCGGTAGGCCTCCTGGGTCAGCCACATATGCTCCACAAGTTCTTCATGCTCTCGGACCCACGGGCTCTCAAGTGGATGCCCCTGGTGATCGGGCTGACCCAGTCGGCGTGCGTGTTGATTTGGCTGGGGATCGGACTGGCGGTCCCGGCGCTGGTGGCACACGGACGAATGATTGCATTGGTCAATCCCGATCAAGCGGCGCCCCAGTTCCTTTTAAGTTTTACGCCTCCCATTCTCGCCGGCATGGTGTTTGCCGGGGTTCTGGCCGCCATCATGTCGACCGCCGACTCCTTTTTGAACATCGGGTCTGCGGCCATCGTCAGGGATTTACCGAAGGCATTCGGCCGGCGAGTGCCGAATGAATTTTTCTGGGGCAGGGTTGCGGTGGTCGGCATTGCCGGTATTGCAGCGGTTTTTGCTTTTTTGTACCAGGACCTGATCGCCCTCGTCGGCACCTTCGCATTCGGCACCTTCGCAGCCGCCTTGGCGCCGGCTGTGGCCATTGGGTTGAACTGGCGCCGCGTAACGGCGACTGCCGCTACGGCTTCGATGGCGACGGGCATGGTCGTCAATCTGGGTCTGGAGTTTTTGTCCAAGCAAACATTTTTGGACTGGCTTCCGTCGGTATCGTTGAAGGCGGGAGTCTTGCCCGCGGCGGTCTCTCTCTCTGCCTCGTTCACGGTGCTGTTGTTTCTCACCTGGTTGAGTCCTGCCGAAACTCAGCCGGATCTTGATCCCGATGTCGAATTTGTCATGGACCTGTAGGATCGTGAAGGGCAGAGGCCTTCAGGGCAATCGAGAAACAGAAGGTGCCCTGGGACTGCAAGTGGGAGCGCGGGGCTCCTGCCCCGCATCGTGGCGACTGATTTTTGCAAGAGGCGCGAAGGTTTTGATAACCCCCCTTGCGCGAAGCGCAGTTAGCCAGGAGGGCTGGCAGATTGGCCTACATGAGAAGTCCATGGCCGTTAAGCCGGTATCAGAGGACAATATGGCAGCCCTCCTGGCTCTGTGAAGCCATGCCTGTTATACTCCCCGTTCGTCCGGGCTTTTCCGGAACGGGGAGCGTGTGTGTCGATAAGCCTATCCAACGTTGATGAAAGTCCGGTTACCTTTGTTGAAGAGGTGGTCTTGCCGGTCGATAGACTGGATCCCGAGCAGGTATCCGGTCCATTGACCGTGCGCCTCGAGGGGCGAGTCTTGCCGATGGACGGTGGGTATCTGGTCGATGGATCGATGGAGGCCGAGGGCCAGTTGACGTGTGTCCGCTGTCTGGTGCCGGTTCCCTGGAAAGGGAAAGATCGATTCTCGGTTGAGTTGCGCCATCCGCTCGACGGGGCTCACGAGGAGATCGAGTTGGGTGCGGGTGATTTGGATGTGGTGTTTATTACCGACGACCAGTTGGATGTTGAGAGACTGGCGGCAGAGCAGGTAATGCTCAATCTGCCGATGCGAATCTTGTGTCAACCGGAATGTGCCGGTTTGTGTCCGCGATGCGGCGCCAATAAAAACCAGGAAGGAAGCTGCCAATGCGAGCCTGAAGTGGACCCTCGGTGGGAGTCACTTCGCGGGCTCGAAGGGCGACCGTCCTGATGTTAAAGAGAACGGAGTAGATCATGGCAAATCCAAAGAGAAAGATCTCTCGAACCCGGCGTGACAAGCGACGAGCTCATCACGCACTGACCGCGGCGGGTTCCAGCCTGTGTACAGAGTGCTTTGAGGCCAAGTTGCCCCATCGCGTGTGCCCCCATTGCGGCTTTTACAAGGGGCGTGCAGTGATCGAGGTTCAGGAACTCGACTGAGTTTGACCGAATTGCCTCGAACCTGGAAACCGGTGGGACCTGCGAGTGCGGGTTAAGGGGCCTATTGCCATAGACGCGATGGGCGGAGACGGCGCGCCCCAGGCCGCCATCTCAGGAGCCCGGGAGGCTGTTGAACAGCTGGGCATCGATATTCTCCTGGTCGGTCCGGTCAAACGGCTTCGCAAGGAGATGGGGCGGTTGCGGCCCCTCCCCGGCGGCATCGAGTTGGTTGACGCCCCCGATGTCGTAGCGATGGACGATTCACCGTTGTCCGTGTTGCGCGAGAAGCCGGACTCTTCACTGTCCGTGTGTGCCCGTCTGGTAAAAGAAGGTCGTGCGGTGGCGATGGTGACTGCAGGCAACACCGGCGCGGCCTGGGTTGCGGCCAAGTCAAACCTCGGGATGATTGACGGCGTGGATCGGCCGGCCCTGGCAGTCGTGCTTCCCAAGGTCGAAGGCCGAACCCTTCTTTTAGATGTTGGCGCCAATGTCGTTTGCAAGCCGGAGCACCTCGTGCAGTTTGCGGTGATGGGTTCTCTGTATTCTCAACACGTCCTTGGTGTCCCGAGACCATCGGTCGGTCTGATGTCGGTCGGTCAGGAAGAGAATAAGGGCGGGCCCAGGGTGCGGGAACAATACCGCAGCCTTGCATCGGCCGGCATTCGGTTCAAGGGCGCTGTCGAAGGTCGAGACGTCTTCTCGGGTGACGTGGATGTCATTGTCACCGATGGATTTACGGGGAACGTGATCCTCAAGGTCGCCGAGGGTCTGGGCGAGATGGTGGTCTCCGTTTTGATGGAGGAAGCCCGTCAGTCCGCGGTGTACGGCGCCGGTCTCTTGATGGCCAAGGGCGCCTTTCGAAACCTCAAGAAAAAGGTCGATTATTCCGAACACGGAGGGGCGCCGCTTTTGGGCATCAAGGGTGCTTGTTTGGTGGCCCATGGGCGTTCGTCTTCGAGGGCCATTCGTAATGCTGCACGGTCGGCGGGCGACTATGCTTCAAGCGGCATCATCGGTCGCATTGAGAATACGATCCGCCTTTTCCAGCCTTCCAAACACCAAGGGAGTTGAAATTGATGCACGATGGTTTTCGGACGACCGCACGAATTGCGGGTCTCGGTCGTTTTCTGCCTGAAAAAATTGTCACCAACCAGGATCTTGAAAAGATCGTGGACACCAGTGACGAGTGGATCACCACCCGCACGGGAATCAAGGAGCGGCGTGTTGTTGCCGAGGGTGAGGGTCTTCTCGATCTGGTCGTGAGGGCCGGGAAGGCAGCCATGGACGATGCCGGTGTCGAGCCGGAGGCTATTGATCTTCTAATCGTCGCCACGGCGACACCCGATCAACCGATTCCCGCGACTTCGGCGATCGCTCAGCCCCAACTGGGTGTCGTCAACGCCGCCTGTTTTGATCTCTCGGCTGCCTGTTCAGGTTTCACCTACTCCTTGAACGTCGCCCGCCAGTTCATTGCTACCGGAACGGCGCAGAACATCTTGGTCATCGGAGCGGAGTGTCTGACCCGATATACCGACTGGAGTGATCGCAAGACATGCGTTCTCTTTGGAGATGGGGCCGGGGCCGTCGTGCTCCAGCCGGCTGATGCGGGTGAGGGCATTCTCCACATTGACTGGCGGACCGACGGTACGTGGGCTGATTTTATATCGATGCCCGGGGGTGGCAGTCGCTTCCCGCCCCATAGCCGGGAGTCAATCGACCAGGGTCTTCCTTTCATCAAGATGCGGGGCAACGAGACTTTCAAGGTGGCCGTACGAGCTATGACTGGACTCAGTCTGGACTTGTTGGAAAGAGCCGGCGTGCAACCGGCCGACCTCGACCTTTTTATTCCCCATCAGGCCAATCAGCGCATCATCCAGGCGGTCGGCAAACGAATGCGTCTCTCTGATAAGCAGGTTTATTCCAACGTCCACCAGTTCGGCAACACGTCTGCCGCCTCGATTCCGATGGCGATGGTGGGCGCCGTTGAAGAGGGACGTCTCAAGCGGGGTGATCTCCTCATGTTGACCGCCTTCGGTGGGGGCCTGACCTGGGGTTCGGCGTTGATCAGGTTCTAGAGGAGAGAACTATGACCAAAATCGCAGCACTCTTTCCCGGCCAGGGCAGCCAGGCGGTCGGTATGGGGCAGGACGTGGCAGATCGTTGGCCTGTAGCCGCCGAAGTCTTCGAGGCGGTTGATCGCAGCCTGGACTTCCGCTTATCCTCCCTCTGCTGGGAAGGACCTGAGGATCAACTTCGCCTGACGGAGAATACCCAGCCTGCCCTGCTGGTGCATTCCGCTGCCGCGTGGGCAGTTCTGGCCGCGGGTGGTTTGAGAGTTGAGGCCGTGGCCGGTCATAGCCTTGGAGAGTACTCGGCGATCCTTGCGGCCGGTGGGCTCGGCGTGGCTGAGGCCGCAAAAACAGTTCGGCAGCGAGGTCGATTGATGCAAGAGGCGGTTCCGGTAGGTCAGGGGGCGATGGCGGCGATCCTGGGACTGGACGATGAGATCGTGGTGGAGATCTGTGCGGCGGAAACAGCGTCCGGCCGGGAGGTCGTCGTTGCGGCTAACTTCAATTCTCCGGGCCAGATCGTCATTGCAGGGACTTCAGGAGCCGTCGAACGAGCCTCGGCAGAGTGCAAAGAACGAGGCGCGCGCCGTACGGTGCTTCTCCCCGTCAGTGCCCCTTTCCACTCACCGCTGATGGCGCCGGCCCGTGAAGGGCTGACACCGACGCTGAAGGCCTTGAATTTCGAGACGCTCAATGTGCCGCTGTATCGCAACATCGATGCAGAGCCGGTCCAAGACACCTCGGCGGTTCGGGAGGGCCTGATCCGACAGGTCGATTCGCCGGTCCTATGGTCCGAGATTGTCCGACGTCTGATCGCAGACGGGGTTGACACCTTTGTTGAGATCGGTACGGGGCAGGTGCTCAGCGGCCTGGTGAGGCGAATCGATCGAACGATGAAAACCTATGCCGCTGGGACCGCTGAGGGTATTGATACAGTACTGGCCGAGTTGGTCGGTTGAGGAGGAACGAGATGGGGCAGTTTTTGGAACAAATAGCGCTGGTAACTGGTGCAAGCAGAGGCATCGGCAGGGCTATAGCTGAAAAACTTGCGGCAGGTGGAGCGACCATCATCTGTGCCGACGTGATGGACTGTGACGAAACGGTCGAGCAGATTACCGCCGCCGGTGGAAAGGCTGAGGGCCTTGTCCTGAACGTGACCGATAGTGAGGCGGCAGAAACGGCGGTTCAGGGCATCGCCGAGAGGCACGGCCGGATCGACATTCTCATCAACAACGCGGGCATTACTCGAGACCGGCTTTTGATTCGGATGACGGTGGATGACTGGCGCCGGGTCTTGGAGATTAATCTCGACGGTGTATTCAACGTCACCCAACCGGTGGCCAAGGTGATGATGCGCAAACGCTCGGGCCGGGTCATCAACATCGCTTCGGTCGTGGGGTTGATGGGAAATGCCGGCCAGAGCAACTACTCTGCTTCCAAGGCTGGTTTGATCGGCATGACCAAGAGTCTCGCTCGGGAAATGGGGCCCCGGGGGGTGACCGTCAACGCGATCGCACCGGGTTTCATCACCACACCGATGACTGACAAGCTCAACGATGATCAACGGGATGCTTTGCTGAAGAATATTGCCGTTCAGCGACTCGGTGAACCCTCAGACATTGCCGAAGCGGTGGCCTTTTTGGCGGGACCAGGCGCCTCCTATATCACCGGAATCGTGCTGAACGTCTCCGGTGGATTGTACATGTAGCTATCAGCTATCAGCTATCAGCTATCAGCTCATCACAAGGCGCCAGGGGATTTCGCGCCGCAGTAGGTCACCGATGAGAAGGTCGGGGTAGACTAACGTCATGAGGATTCGAATGTCATGACACCGCTGGACTGGGTTCTGGTCGTTCTTTGGGGTGGTGTCGCCTTGAGTGGATTCTGGAAAGGCGCAGTTCGCTTGGTCTTCGGCATCGGCGGACTGGTGGTTGGAATCTGGTTGGCCATCGCCGTCGGACAGGATCTTGGTGTCGCGCTGGCAGGGCATATTTCGCCATCGTGGATCGCGGCCGCCCTGGGACGTGTCATTCCGGTCCTTTCGGCCCTGCTGTTGTTCGGACTGGCGGGCTGGGGCATTGATCGCACGCTCAAAGCGATGCGCCTGGGTTGGCTCAATCGATTGCTGGGAGCGGGGCTTGCGGCCGCTGTCGGCGCAGTTCTCCTGGGAGTGCTCCTGGTCTTGAGCCTGGGCATTTCCCCGGAATGGGCGGAGTTGTGCCGGGAGTCCTTGTTGTTCCCCTACCTCGTTGAGCTGTCACAGTTGGTCTTCGGAACCCAATGACAGCCGATTTTGTGTGTGCTTCTACATTCTGCGAAGCTGATACTCGCCCACTGTGGGGCTTGACAAATGAAGCAACGCCCTGTTATTGATGCATCCGTCATGAGAACTGATCGTCGTTTCCCCGAAGTTATGGCTATGTGCAGCCCGCACATGTGGGGAAGGAGCGGCACGGTCTCAATTCGATAATTGGAAGAAACAAGACCCACGCTCTCAACCCGCAACGGACAACCGTTGCGGTTTTTTTGTTGGGGCCGCGGGTTGGACTGGGAGGTCCAATCATGATCATGCGAATGCGAATGCAAAACCTGAGATTCCAGGCCGGAAATCCACAGACCCAAAACTACGCCCCGCGGCGATTGAAATACGGAGATTCGTATGACCAACAACCACCACCCCTACCGCTTTAAAACACTTCAGGTCCACGCCGGACAGGTGTCGGCTCCGGGCACCAACGCCCGTGCTGGCCAGGCGCCGGTTGGTGTGCTGAGGACTTGAGATGCGAGTGCTTAAATTTGGTGGCACATCGGTGGCCTCGGCAGAGAGCATCAAGGAAGTCGTGGTGATTGTGGCTCGGGCGGTCGAGGAGGACCGGGCTGTGGTCGTAGTCTCTGCACTGGCGGGAGTGACCAATCGATTGGTGGTATTGGTTGATCGCGTGCTTGCAGGCGATACCAAATGGCACCCTGGTCTGGAAGATATCCGAAGCCGGCACAAACAAGAGTTGGCCCTGATCGGGAATGGAAACCACCCCGAGGTGTCACGGGTTATCGACACCCGCGTCAACGAGATTGACCGCTTGCTCACCGGTATCAGCCTCATCGGTGAATGTCCCCAGGTAACAGGAGACCGGATCCTTGCTGCCGGCGAGCGTCTGTCGGCGCCTCTGGTGGCCGCGGCCTTCGAAGCGTACGGGGTGCGGGCTGAGGTTGTTGACGGGTCGGAGTTGATCGAGGCCGATCGTGGGCCAGATGGTGCGGAAGTTCGTGTCGAGGCGACCGCAGGTCGCACAATCGGGCGACTGTCGGCGTTGGACCGCGATATCGTGCCGGTCATCACTGGTTTTGTGGCGGCAGATCCCGCCGGGCACACCATCACCCTGGGGCGAGGAGGATCGGACCTCAGTGCGGCGGTGCTCGGCGCGGCCCTGAATTGCGACTGTGTCGAAATCTGGACGGACGTCAACGGTGTCATGAGTGCACCTCCCCGAGTGGTTCGCGAAGCGAGGACCCTGCCGATTCTCTCTGCAGCCGAGGCGGCACAAATGGCGTATTTCGGCGCCAAGGTTCTCCATCCCACCTGTCTGGCGGCCCTTGCGGGTCGTGACATTCCCGTGTTGATCCGTAACACCTATCAGCCCGCAGGGGACTTCACCGTCGTCCGGCAGAATGCCGGAAAGCAGGTAGGAGTTCGGGCCGTCACAGCGGTGGAGGATGTAGCGGTCTTCGAACTCAACCGGCCCCCCGGCGCTGACAAGGAATGGGGGCAACGGCTCGATCGGGTCCTGGCCGAGGTGCAAAACCAACTGCTGGTGGTCAGCCGTACCTCGGCTGAAGGAGATTGGACGTTCGTGGTGCCTGCCCTGGCGGGCGATAGGGTTGCGGACCGGCTGGCCACTCAGCGTGTAGACGGGGCCATGGTACGTAGACGAAGCTCGTTGTTGGCGCTTGTCGGCTCTTCGGTATTGGCGCAACCCTGGATTGTTGGTCGGGCCCTTGAGGCTCTGGGAAAGCAACGGATCACGGTATATGGGCTCTTTGCGGGCTCAACCCCATGCGCGATCAGCCTACTGGTCAGTCCTGAGGAACTCGGGGCCGCACTGGAAATCGTACACGAGTCACTGATGCTCGGCAGCTGGGCAAATGCAGAGCCTATTCGACAGGAGGTGGAGAATGGAAAAGAAAAAATTGAGCGTGTGTATTCTGGGGGCTACCGGCAGTGTCGGTCAGAAGCTCATTCGCCTGCTGCATGACCACCCGTGGTTCGAGATCCAGACTCTGGCTGCATCGGACCGCTCAGCCGGCAGGACCTATGCTGAAGCTGTTCACTGGTTGGAGCCAACTCCACTGCCACCGTCGGTGTCTGGGATCAAGGTCGTCTCCGTGGACTCGGTTCAGGAGTGTGACCTCGTTTTCTCCGCCCTCGACAGCAATACTGCGAGGCGTGTGGAACCTTTGCTGGTTGCAGCCGGCAATAGTGTGGTATCCAATGCCTCGGCGCAGCGCATGGATCCGGCAGTGCCGCTGGTGGTGCCCGAGGTTAATCCTGATCATCTCGAGCTCATTCGCGGCAGAAACGGCGGATGTATCGTAACCAACCCCAACTGTGCCACCGTGGGGTTGGTACTCGCCCTGAAACCCCTGGTGGATCGTTTTGGGGTCGAGGCAGTCGATGTGACCACGCTTCAGGCAGTGTCGGGGGCCGGCTACCCTGGGGTGCCCGCAATGGACATCCTCTCAAATGTGATCCCGTATATCGATGGCGAGGCCGACAAGCTGGGGGAAGAGCCGGGCAAGATTTTCGGACGTATTCGGGATCTGACCATCGAGCCCCTGCCGATGACGGTCAGTGCGCAGGTGACCCGGGTTCCGGTGGTCGACGGACACCTGCTCAGCATCTCGGTGAAGCTCGGCCGATCGGCAACAGCTGAGGAGGCACTCGTAACCTTCGAGGAATTCAAAAGCCCTCTGGAGGGTCTTGATTTACCATCCGCGCCGGAACGTCCGGTGGTCATGTTGGCTGGCGAAGCCGATCCGCAGCCGCGCCTGCACTCGGGCCTCGCTGGCGGTATGGCCGTCAGTATCGCCCAGGTCCGGGCCTGTCCAGTGCTTGACCTGCGTTTCGTGGCGCTGGTGCACAATACACTGCGTGGTGCTGCCGGGGCCGCTGTACTCAACGCCGAACTGATGGTTGCAAAGGGTTTGGTTAACCGATAGCTCGGTAAAGAGTATCCCTCAGGACCGGTGTTCGGCCGGCTTCCCGGATCAGGTTTTCCAGTCTTTCCCTGGCGAGGCCGGCGCCGGCGGCGCCTCCGGCGGCCTTGGTAATGCGCTCATCGACAATGGTGCCGTCCAGATCGTCGGCGCCGAACGCCAGGGCGACCTGGGCGATCTTCTCCCCCAGCATGATCCAATAGGCCTTGATATGAGGGATGTTGTCGAGAATCAGGCGTGATGCGGCGATGGTCTGGAGGTCGAGGCGGCCCCCGGTCGGCGGCAAGTGGTCCAGGCGTGTGTTCTCCGGGTGGAAAGCCAGCGGGATGAAACACTGAAAACCGTCGGTTTCGTCCTGGAGTTCTCTGAGAGCCAGCAGGTGGTCGACCCGGTGGTGAACCTCTTCCACGTGGCCATAGAGCATCGTGCAGTTGGACTTGATCCCACGGGCGTGGACTTCACGTGTGACCTCGAGCCACCGTGTTCCGTCGGTCTTGTGATCGCAGATCTGGTTTCGAACCTCGGCATCGAAGATCTCGGCGCCGCCTCCCGGACAGGAATCCAACCCGGCGGCGGACAGGCGGTCGATGACCTCCCCGAGTTCGATCCTCGAGACCGATGCCAGGAAGTCCAATTCCACCATGGTCAGGGCCTTGAGATGGATCCACGGGAAACGCTGTTTGAGTGTGCGAAGGAGGTCTTCGTAGTATTCGACGCCGAGTTTTGGATGGAGGCCACCGACGATGTGAAGTTCCGAAACGGTTTCGTCGACATCGCGCGCCGCGGTTTCTACGGCTTCATCGACCGACCATGTCCAGCCCTGGTCCCGGTCTCCCCACGGTACGTAGAAGGCGCACAGGGCGCAGGAGGCCGCACAGACATTGGTGGGATTGAGGTGGCGGTTGATGTTGAAAAAGGTCTTGTCCCCATGCAGGGCCTCACGGCGGAGATTGGCCAGCCGTCCGACGCCGAGCAGGTCGGTACTGGTGGCAACGACCAGAGCCTCATCGCGATCGAGCCGTTCGCCGGCCAGGACTTTCTCGGCAATAGGGTTCAGCTGAGGGTCAGTGAGCCTCAGGGTCTCGAGCCCGCACGTCTCACCAGTGTCCGGCTGCAAGGCGCGAAACACAACATTCTTCGGTGCTTTCTCGATTTGCTCGCTCGACGTACCGCAAGTATGCCTTCGCTCACTCATCTTGCGAGATCACCGAATCTCATTGCGTTTTGCGCCTTTCGCTTCGAATACTGATGAGAAGTGCGGGCTGGCACCGTCATTTTTTGAGCTGAAGGGACGACAGAAAGTCCGCATTGCTCTTGAACTCACCGACTTTCTGCAGCAGGAGTTCCATCGCGGATGCCGGCGAGAGCGTCGAAAGCGCTCGGCGCATCAGGTACATCTTCTCGACCTGGTCTTTCGGATAAAGTTTCTCTTCCTTGCGGGTCCCCGACTGCGGGATGTTAATGCAGGGGAAGATCCGTTTTTCGAAGAGTTTTCGGTCAAGGACCAGTTCCATGTTGCCGGTGCCCTTGAACTCCTGGAAGATCACCTCGTCCATCCGAGACCCGGTGTCGATCAGGCAGGTGGCTACGATGGTCAGGCTTCCGCCGTGCTCGACGTTACGGGCCGCACCAAAGTGGCGCCGAGGGCGCTCCATCGTCCGGGCGTCGATTCCTCCCGAGAGGATTCTCCCGGAGCCCTTTTGCATGTTGTTGTAGGCTCGAGACATCCTGGTCAGTGAGTCCATGAAGATAATGACGTCCCGACCCATCTCGACCAATCGACGCGCCCTCTCCATGACCATTTCCGACAGCCGTACATGGCTTTCCATCGACTGGTCTGAGGATGAGGCAAAGACTTCGCCGCGAACGATGCTTCGGCGCCACTCGGTCACCTCTTCGGGCCTTTCGTCGACCAGCAGTACAAAGATCTCTGTTTCCGGATGGTTGATGGCAATCGCATGGGCCATTTGCTGGAGGAGCGTGGTCTTGCCGGCCTTTGGGGGAGATACGATCAGACAGCGCTGCCCCTTGCCCAGGGGGGCTATCAATTCCGAGACGCGGGGCTCCAGGATTTCAGGCTGGGTTTCCAGCTGAAAACGCTCGAGTGGATCGATTGAGATCAGGTCGGAGAAAGGAACGGCCATTTCACGATACTCTTCAGGGGGCATTCCCTCGATTGTCGTGATTTCGGTCAGCCTGGGGCGGTCGCCGCCACTTCTTGCCTGACCCTCAATCCGAACACCGCTCTCCAGACGATACTTCCCAATGACTTCATTTGGGGCGATCGGAGAGTATCGTGACGGTTCAAAACTGGATTTTGAATCAATCAACAGGGGTTGCCCCTGGTCGCGAATCCACAAGTAGCCCTCGACCGGAATCAGGGGCCCGCCACCGCCGCCACCGCTTCCCGAGCTCTTGCGTCGCCGCCGTGGTCGCCGTCGTCGGCGTGGTTTCGGCCGTGAGTCGTCACCCCTGGACTGCCCTCCCTCTTCTCGAGGGGAGTTTGCATTCTGAGTGCTGGATGCAGGTTTGACGTCACTGTCGTCGTTGGTTTTCGGATTCTCAGATTTGCCCATTCAATACCTCATCGCTCGATAGACGAGATCGGCCCGTTCCGGGCCGGAGCCGCCTTGCAGGTGAGCGCCCGATGCGCGTCCATTCCAAAACTGCAGGGAAGCTGCCGATCGGGGCGCGCGCGAACCGTCGCCGCGCTTCAAACCTCCGAACAACGAAGCAAGCCTACGATGTTTGTCGGTTTGGCGCAAGGGGGAAAAGCTATCAGCCATCAGCTATCAGCTATCAGCTCGGCTGTAAGCTAGAGGAATGACTCCGGCTGAGAGCTGACCACTGATAGGATATTCGAATGGAATCGACCCTTTTTGATCGGGAACCGGTGCTGGCGGTCTGTGGCTGGAGCGGCTCAGGGAAGACTACGGTACTGGAGACTGTCATCCCCCTCCTGGTCGAGCGGGGTCTTCGGGTTGCGGTCGTCAAGCATGACGCACACGGCATCGAGGTTGACCGTGAGGGTAAGGATTCGGCCCGATTTTTTGCCGCCGGCGCCGATGTCCACCTGTATGCGCCGGAAGAACAGATGATCCGGTTCCGGAACAGACCAGAGGACAGCCTTGAAACGACAATTTTCAGTCTGCTGAGTACGCATGATTTGGTACTGATTGAGGGGCACAAGGAGACGCCACTTCCCAAGATTTGGTGTCACGGCAAAGGCGGGAATACGGTGCCTGATGGTATTCCCGGCGTGACGGTGACGCTGCCCTGGAACGGGAACCGGACAGCGATGCTGGTGTCAATTGCCAAGGAGCAGATCCGCCAAGCTTCGGCGGACCGGCCTCTCTTCGGTGGTATTTTGATTGGCGGCGAGAGTCGCCGGATGGGCTCGCCCAAGCATATCCTCAATATCGGGGGCCGGAGCATGCTTTCGACGGTGGCGGCTGTCCTTCGTTTACGTACAGAGCGGATTGTAGTCTTGGGGCGAGGTGATATCCCCAATGATGCAGGCCCTTTGGATCAACTCAGAGATGCGCCCGGTTCGGGGGAGGGGCCGCTGGCCGGCCTACTGACGGCCTTCAGATGGGCGCCCAGGGTGTGTTGGGTCGTCGGCGCCTGCGATATGCCGGACATCAGTGTTGAGGCCCTCTCATGGCTGGTCGACCAGAGGCGCCCGGGATGTTGGGCCGTCATTCCACGAGATGCCAAGGGGCGTGTGCAACCGACGCTTGCCCTGTATGAGCCACAGGCGTGTACGTTGATTGACACTCTGGTTTCACGAGGATTGAGGGCGCCTCGGGCCCTGGCCCAGTGGCCGGAGGTCCGTACACCGACGATTCCAGACGCGCTGAGCGGGGCCTGGATCAATGTCAATACGCCGGAGGAGCTTGAGGTGTTTCGTGGGGGTGATGGGTTACCGGCCCATCCGGAGATTCGAGGAGCTGAAACTCGAAACTCGAAACTGGAAACTTGATCGCCGGTATTTGAGTGTGCCGGCAGAATTGTTGCTGAGAGCTGAGAGCTGAGAGCTGAGAGCTCCTATCCCACCCCCAGCCAATCTTCGAAGACCTCGGCTCTCTTGGTGTTGAGGATCGTTGAGGGTGGCAGCGAGGCCCGGGCCGCAATCGCGCAGGCGTAGGCGTCGAATTCCAGGTGGCGAGGGGCGTGGGCATCAGACGCCAGAATGAAAGTGCACCCGCATTCTGAGGCCAGGTGGGCCAAGTCCCAATCGAGGTCCTGCCGGCGGGGGAAGCCGTTGATCTCTAAAGCGACCTCGTTTTCGGCGCAGACAGTGAAAACCTTCTCCCAACGCGCCCGAATTCCGGGGCGGTTGTGGAAATGGCGGGCCCTGGGGTGGGCGAGGCAGTGAATATCGGGGGTTGAAACGGCCCGCAACAGTCTCTCGGTCTGATCCCGGTCGGGGTCAAAATGCCGGTGAACAGCGGCGACGACGCAATCCAGTTCCCGCCTTTCGGTCTGTGGGCTGTCGATGGTGCCGTCCTCGAGGATCTCCACCTCCAGGCCCTGAAAGAGGTGGAGATCCTCGCCATGACTCTGATTCCAGCGATCAACGCGGCGTCGCTGAAGTCTCACGCCCTCACCATCCAGTCCCGAGGCGACCTCGAGGCCCCGAGAGTGGTCCGTGACCACTGCCCAGGAGGCGCCACGGCGACCACAGATCCGAGCCATTGTCTCCAGAGCTGCCTTGCCGTCAGAGTCGGTCGTATGCCAGTGGAAGGCGCCTCGCATGCGCTGAGGGTGCAGGTCGGGATCAGCCTCTTTGAGGATGACATTGACATCCGTCCGGGTCAGATAGTTCTCCCGTGTGCCCCGTCGACGGGGACTGCCGCCATCCGAAAGGCGCTGAGTGGCCGCCTCGAGCGCGTCCGGCCCTGAGCATTCCATCAACTGAGAGAGTAGTGGTTTGAGCCATGGTGGCGCCGTGTCCAGAACCGCTTTGCGAGCCGGACCTTCAGCGTCAATAACGGTGTAGCCGGCCTTGAGATAGGCGATCCGCCGGTCTCCCGGAGCCTCCATTTCGGCCAGGGAAAAGAGGGCTTCGGCCAGGTCACCATTGCATGCTCGGTCACGAAGTGGCATCAATGGAGAACTCAATCCTTGAGAGTGAACTCCCAGCCACAATACAGACCATCGGGAGCATCAGGCGGACAGTAGAGACAGTGTGTTGTAATCCTGGGATCGACAGCCTTGGCAAAGGCGGTGAATTCGAAAATTCCGACGCTCTTGCAGGGGAAATCCGGCATGCCCTTGCGCCGGCGGGTCTCCTGGACCCGGCAGATGTCCATGACGAAACGAAGGCTCTTTCGGTCTTCGGACCATTCGATGTGTTGCTCGTTGATCACGGCGTACATTCGCAGACCCAGGGCCTCCGCCAATACTTCCAGCCCACCGTTTTCTGGCAGCTCATAGCCCTTCATGATGCGGCGGGCTTCGGCCGTGGCGAACCGGTCCCATGCCAGTTCATCCAGGCGGATGGCGGTCTCCATGCCGTGCTCGGCTTCTGCTGCCAAAAACCAGCAGCCGTCGTGGGCCAGCCAGTTCTTGGCGAACATCTGCAACGCCTTGTACAGTTCGTCTCGTGACATGTCTTTGTAGGGGTTCATTGTGCCTCCCGGACCACTTGAGGGTCGTGGTCGTTGGACAGGCTACCACTGCCGTGGGGTCGAAGGGTGACCGCCGCTGCTCTTCGCTTCGCTCAGAGCCTCCGGTCTTCGGCCGTCGGCGAATCGAGGCTGGTGGGGAACCCGTGGTGGGAGGGTCGGACAAGCCTCGTTTCACCTACCGGCCTTCATCCCGGCCCGCTGACGCGGGCAGCGGCTCAGGTGGTCTGGGGGCGCTCGAGGAGCGCTCTTGGATCCTGGTGATACGATGGCAATGGGAAACCCAAGACAACACGGGGGCACACATGAAATTCAGCGAAATCGAATTAGCCTTTGAATTTGTCAGTGCGGCAGGGCAGTACGAGCATTTTGC
>JAOZPW010000263.1:0-2027 GCA_029932545.1 Thermoanaerobaculales bacterium
CTTTCATCTTCGGTGATGGGGATCGCCGTCTAGGCTACTGCACAGACACCGGTGTGTTCACGACAGCGCTTCAGCAGCGATTTTCTGGTGTTGACCTGCTCTTGATCGAGGCCAACCACGATTCCGACCTCCTGCGCCATGGCCCCTATCCGTGGTCTCTGAAACAGCGCATCGCATCGCGCCACGGCCATCTGGCCAACCATCAGACCCAGGAGGCCATTGAAGCTGTAACGTCCTCAGCTCTCAAGGCGGTCGTCGGACTCCACCTGTCGGCTGAAAACAACGATCACACGGTGGCGCACGCGGCGGTGGAGGCTGGAGCGCCGGACGGTATCCCGGTCTGCGTCGTCACCCGCAGTGAAATGATGCGGATCGTACTCAACGGGCAGGGAGCGGAGTTGGAGCGGCGGGAGATCCCGTAGGAGCCTGAAGGGCATAGGCCGCCGAAGCGGCTCCAGTCTGAGTTGGTCCCCGGCCTCTGCCCTTCAGCCTCCGTTAATGCGCTGCGTGCATCGTTGGGTTCAAGAGCGTTGGGTTGGAGGGTTTGCCGGTGATCGCACACCGTGGGGCTTTCCCGAGCCCGAGCCCGTTCCCGTTATCGTTACCGACTTTCTTCGGGTTCAAACCCAACTCACACAGCATCATCCGTGGATGCTCGACCTGGAGATTCCTCGGAGTGCATTTGGTCTTCGTAGACCGAAACTGTCGGTGGTGGGAACTCGGAGTCGGCAAAGGCGCCGACCGGAACGTCCAACGCTCAACGTTCAACGTCGAAGGAGGAACCACCAAGGTCTCCGATAAGCAAGAAATCGAAGCTCCCGACCTCATTTCGTGGCACCTCGCATTGCCGGAATCACCCCCCCGACACATCACCTGCGGCGGCTCCGTCAAGCGGCGTCGGGTCCAAACGATTGTCCAAAAAGCCCTCGGGCAGGACGACCTTCTGGGTGCCGCCCTTCTTGCCGCGCCGGATCAGATGAGCCCGTTCGGGATAGGACTGGTCACGGTCGATGTCTCTCAGGCTGGTCTGGAGGCTTCCAATCGTGTCAACCTTCATCAGGCGGTTTCTCAGGGCGGCGCCGCCCGGGAAACCACGGGTGTACCAGCCGCTGTGCTTCCTGAATGAACGCATGGCGAGACGTTCCCCGAACCACTCGACCAGCATCGATGCGTGCTCGACCATAATGTCGGCGACTTCGCCGAATGTCGGCTGGGGCAGGGCAGGGCGGCCTGCCAAGACCTCAGCGAGGTCGCGAAAGAGCCATGGGCGTCCCAGACAGCCCCGGCCGATGGCGACTCCGTCACAGCCGGTTTCTCTGAGCATGCGGACTGCGTCTTCCGCTTCCCAGATGTCGCCGTTGCCGATGACCGGTATTGAGATTGAGTTTTTGAGTTCGGCAATTGCCTGCCATCGGGCAGCGCCGTCATAGAGCTGGGCAGCCGTTCTCGCGTGCAGGGTGACCGCTGCACAGCCCTCCTCTTCGGCGATGGCGCCGCTCTCCAAGAACGTCGTGATTTCATCGTTGATGCCGATTCGAAACTTGATGGTGACGGGGACCGAACCTGCGTTGTTGACGGCAGCCCGGATGATAGCTCTGAGGAGATTGGGGTGGGCCGGAAGTGCTGCGCCACCTCCTTTTCGAGTGACCTTGCGGACCGGGCAGCCGAAGTTGAGGTCTATATGGTCGGTGCCGGCCTCCGAAACAAGGCGCTTGACCGCCAGACCGACGTAATGGGGATCAACGCCGTAGAGTTGCAGGCTCCTTGGAGACTCATCGGGTCCGAAGGTCGCCAACCTGACCGTCTTCTCGCGGCCCTCGACCAGGGGACGAGCAGTGATCATTTCCGAAATGAACAAACCAGCGCCGAAGTGCCGGCATAGTGCCCTGAAGGGATAGTTGGTGATGCCGGCCATCGGGGCCAGTACGACCGGGGGTGAGACCGTGATACCGCCCAGGTTCAGTGTGCGATCGATTGTGTCTGGCGTCACGATGAATTCTCAATCCAGGATAGGGGGAAAGGGAAGG
>JAOZPW010000263.1:2127-5356 GCA_029932545.1 Thermoanaerobaculales bacterium
TTGACTCAATCGACTACTTGAGCAAGTTCTTCAAGAAGGTCGAGACCAGAACGACGCCGAAGCCGGTGCCGCCCTTGGGCTGCCCGTTATGCTCGTCCTCGAGGTAGCCGACTCCGGCAATGTCAAAGTGCGCCCAGGAGACCTTCTCAGGAATGTGCTGCTTCAGGAATGCGCCCGCGGTGAGGGCGCCACCCCAGCGGCTTCCGGCGTTCTTCATGTCCGCCCACTCGCTCTTGAGATAGGAGAAATATTCGTCGTACAGCGGCATGGGCCAGACCCTTTCGCCGACAGTATCACCGATCGTGGCAAGGCGGTCCTGCAGTTCACGGTCGTTGCCCATCAGTCCTGCACATTCGTGGCCCAGAGCGACCACACAGGCGCCGGTCAGGGTTGCGAAGTCCAGCACGATATCGGGGTTGAACCTCGCGGAATAATGCAGAGCATCGCCGAGAAGCAACCGGCCCTCGGCATCGGTGTTGTCGACTTCGACGGTCTTCCCGCTGGCCAGGGTGATGATGTCGCCGGGTTTGATCGCAGTTCCGGAGGGCATGTTCTCGGCGGTCGGGATCAGACCGACGACCTTGATCGGCAGCTCGAGCTCCGCGACGGTCCGCATGACGCCCATGACGGTGGCGGCGCCGGCCATGTCGTACTTCATCCAGCCCATACCGGCCGAAGGTTTGATCGAAATGCCACCGGAATCGAAGGTGACCCCTTTGCCGACCAGCACGACCGACTTCTTGGGTTTCTTCGGACGGTGTTCGATGACAATCATCTTGGGCTCTTCGGCACTGCCCTGGCTGACGGCCAAAATGCCGCCGCACTTCTCCTTCTGCAGCTCCTTGAGCCCGAGGATCGTAACTCGCAGCCCGCCGACTTCTTCGGCCATCTCTTTGGCCGCTGAGGCCAGCGCCTCAGGCGTCAGGTCGTTGCCCGGCCGGTTGGAGAGGTCGCGGGCGAGGTAGACCGAGGTCCGGAACATGCGTGTTGCCTGCAGGTGTTCATCAAGATCCTTTTCGGTCTCACCGGAAAAGGGGATGATGTGCACACCGTCGATCTTGTCGAATTCATTCTTCTTCGATTTGAAGTGGTCGAAGGTGTAGTCCGCAACGGCAGCTTCGCGAAGAGCGAACAGCCGTGACTCCGCCTCGCTCATGCCGTGGACCCGAACGGGAACGGCGAGTCCGATCTGGTACTCGCGATTCTTGGTCGCCTGGCGCATCACCCGGTGGAGAACGGTTCGCAGCTTGGACTGGCTCAGTTCACACTCTTCGCCGACTCCGACAAAAGTGATGCGATGAGCCATGTCGATTGGGCATTCGCCGGAGATCAGTTCGCCTGGCTCGCCGCGAGGCCCGAGGGCTTTCGCCTTTGCTTTCAGAGCTCGTTTTTCCTTGGTTGGAATTTCGAGTTTACTCAGTGGGTCGCTGCCGGAGCACTGTAGAACGTAGAGGCAGTCGAGAGATTCTTCTGGGGTTGAACGTAACTGATAAAGGTCGGCCATCGGGTATTGAACCCTCCCATCATACAATTCGGGCGCGGATTCTAACATGGAAGTGCTGGGAATGCACGTATTTCCCTGATAGCAGTTGGTTTTTTCCCGTTACTCCAACCGGACCCTGCCTCGTATACCCTCGACGGCCTTTCCGACGATAACCGCCGAGCTCACCCGTCGGCACAGGGTTATGGCAGCCTCAGGAGTGAGAGCAGCCAGCAGACCGCCGGAGGTCTGAGGATCGAGGGACAGATCGATCCGTAACCCGTCCACTTCAGGGCCAAAGCTCAACATGGATTCAATACTCTCTCGGTTTTTGCCTGCGCCTGCCGGCACGAAGCCCGATGCTGCCGCCTCCAGGGCCCCGGGAAGGGCCGGTAGATCGGCAAGGGACAGCACGATTTCCAGACCGGAAGCCTCCGCCATTTCCGCGGCGTGCCCGGCGAGACCGAAACCTGTGACGTCGGTGACGGCGTGGGGGTCCAGTGACGACAGGGCTTCGGCCGCCGATCGATTGAGAGTGCTCATCCACCGGACGGCTGTGCCCAGGGCAGCTTCTGAGGTTTCGTCTCCCTTGGCGGCAGTGGTTACAAGGCCCGTACCGAGGGGTTTGGTCAGGACCAGGACGTCTCCCGGTTTTGCCCCGCCGTTCCGCCAGATCCTCTGGGGGTGGACCAGCCCGGTGACCGCAAGTCCGTAGAGCAACTCCTGACCCTCGATCGTATGGCCACCGGCCAGAACGGCCCCGGCCTCCTCCAATGCCGACAGTCCGCCCCGGAGGATTTCCTTGAGAGTGGTGGTGTCGTAGCTGTCCATGGGGAAGCTGACAAGGTTCATGCCGGCCAGGGGAACTCCACCCATTGCGTAGACATCAGAGAGAGCGTTGACGGCTGCAATCCGGCCGAAGGCGAAGGGGTCATCCACCATCGGAGGGAAGAAATCAGTGGTATGGATCAGGCCGATGTCATCTCTGATCCTGACCACGCCGGCATCGTCGGCGCTCTCGATCCCCACGATCAAATCGTCAGATTCCAGGCGGGGCAGTCCGCAAAGGATCTTTTCGAGCGTTCCCTTTGCCAACTTGGCGCCGCAACCTCCGTAGGCCGTTTGACGGGTCAGTTGCACGAGGTTGCCATCGGTTCGGGCATCCAGGGAGGACGGCATCCATGCGTCGCCGCGGCGCCTGTAAATTGCGGAAGGCTCGATTCCCAGGTCGTTGAAGATGGCGTCAAGAGCACTCGAATCGTCGGCAGAGGCTTCGAGTACGACCCCGCATTCGGAACTGACGACCCGAGGGGCCGGAATGGTGTCTACGGCGAGACCGGCACTCCGGGCGGCCTTCTCGGCCCGCATGACCCGCTGAACCGAGCCGAAGACGATCAGGAGGTCTTGGGAGGAAGCACTCATGGATCGGGAGTGTAACCCGGCGAGGGGGAGGTGGGTGATACTCGATACTCAAAACTTGATGCTGGATACTTGAAACTGGAAATGACTCAATAAAGAAGTGGACAGAATGGACGATCTGGACGAGATGGACAATCCACCGGGTCCACTGAGTCCACAATGTCCACTGGTATCCTCAACCGCACCTCTCATCAAGAGCGGTCACCAGTGCATCAATATCGTCCTCGGTGGTCTGAGGTCCTACTCCGACCCTCAGGGTTCCCGCCGGAAAGGTGCCCAGACGGCGGTGGGCTGCTGGTGCGCAGTGGAGCCCGGCCCGCAGGGCGATGA
>JAOZPW010000264.1 GCA_029932545.1 Thermoanaerobaculales bacterium
CAAAAATACCTACACCAATGCTGAGGAAGAGTTCTTCGAGTCGGTGTCGGATGCCGAGTTTGAGGCTATCTGCCAATTGGCCGGAGTCATGGATTTCATTCAGACATTCGACCCAGCGGTCTTTGGCGCTTTCAGACGGATCCTCCACGAGGTTTTGACCCAGGTCGAGACCGAAAAGCGCCGTAGAGGTATCGTCGGCTTTCAGGACCTCTTGACTGGTGCTCAAAACCTACTCGAGCAACATCAAGAGGTTCGGCAAGGCCTGAGGGCTGAGATTACGCAGTTGCTGGTCGACGAGATGCAGGACACCGACTCAGAGCAGGCCGCGATCATCAGCCTTCTCGGCATGCCAGATGAACATGGGGAGGGGCCGGGCCTCTTCCTGGTCGGTGATCCAAAACAGTCGATCTATGGATGGCGGAATGCTGATATGAAGGTCTATCAGCAGTTGGTACGGGACGTTGAGGATCAGGGCGGTGATAGACGATCTTTGACGGTCAATTTTCGTTCGATTCAGCCGGTCCTGGACGAGGTCACGTGCCTGGTTGAACCGGTGATGGAGGAAAAAGAGGATATTCAGCCGGCCTTTGAGAGATTGATCGCCGCTCAAGGAATTGGTGACGGCTCGGGGCGTGAGGAAGGCCCTAGATCGGCGGTAGAGCACTGGGTCTCGACGGCTGCCGGGCTGACTGGAGTTCCGGGAAAGACCTCGGCCACGGTTGCCGCCGAGTTGGAAGCCGAAGCGGTGGCCAGGGACGCGGCAGACCTGCACTCTTCGGGTACGCCCTGGGGTGAGATGGCCCTATTGATGCGTTCCCGCGGCCATCAGGCAGCCTACCTGGAGGCGCTGCGTCGATACGGTGTTCCCTACGTTGTCGGCAAAGACCCGAACTACTACCGTACTCGGGAGGTCATCGAGGTCATGGCCCTCGTGCGGCTGATCCTCGACCCCTTTGATGTCCTGGCCCTGGTGGCAGTTCTCAGGTCGCCGATGGTGGGCGTGCCGGATGCGGCGCTGCGACCGTTGTGGAAGGCTGGATTGCCGGGTCAAACATTCAAGCTGGGGACCGAAGAGAGTCCGGAAGGCTTGAGAGGCTTGATCGAGGCAGCGGTCCGCGAGGTCGAGGCGCTGGATCTCGGCGGTGTGTCCCTCCCGGCCCTTGCCGGTTGGCCCGATGTCTTGCAGGTTTTTTTGACACGACTCCTGATCCTCAGGGAGTCATTCGAGGCGGATGCGCCGGATGTCTTCCTCGAACACCTGCGAAGCTTGATGGCGCTGGAACCTCTGGCTGCCTGCCGTTTCCCGGGCACCTACCGTCTGGCCAATCTGGATCGTTTCTTTCGTGACCTCGAGCAGGTCTTGATTGAAGGTGGTACGGCAGATACCATCTTGCGGCACCTGAGAAGGACAGAACGTGAGAATCCCGACGAGACCAGTGGCCGGCCGCGCAGTGATGTTGAGGGCATCGCCGTCTTGACGATCCACGGGGCCAAGGGTTTGGGTTTCGAGCACGTCTGGCTGGTGCAGACTCATGCTGGGTCGGGCGCGAGCCGCCGAGGAGCCGTGACTTCCGCACAGTGGTTCAACGGTCGTTGGGAAATGGTCATCAGGGGCATGCGAACGCCGGGCTATTTTGAGGTCAAGGCGGGACAGGACGATGTCGAGCAGGCAGAATCTATCCGGCTACTCTACGTCGCATTGACCCGGGCGAAGAAACGCCTGGTGATCGTTGGAAACCGGATGCCATCCAGCGGGGTGGGCCCTATGCTCAAGTCTTTCGAAAGAAGGGCCGGTGGCTGGCCCAAGACCGAGGATCTCTGGCCGGATGAGACACAGGGTCCCCGAATTGACCTCAGCCAAGCGCGGTGGGTCTGGCTGGGACATCCGTTGTGGGACGGGGAAACGCCGAGAGCCGAGACTCGGGCCAGTGTGCGGACGGCTCTCGATCCGGCCCGGATCGAGGCAGACGGTGAACAACTAGACCGCTGGAGAGAGCGGGCACGGGAGCATCAGCTTCGCCCCTGGCTTGGCACGGCCTCGGAAGAGGGCCACCGGCTCTTTCGGGAGGCCATGGCTGACCGGTTCGACGGCGCCGAGGATGAGCCGAAGGCGCCGCGTGAGGCGGGTGCCGGCCAGTGGATCGCCATGGCTGTAGGCACGGCGATGCACGGCCTGTTGGAGCGTTTCGATCACAGCGCCGGTGATCCAACGCATGAATTGAATACCAGGCTTGACGAGGCTCTGGTCTGGTTGCATGGCGCCCTACCTCGAGAAGACGTCAGAGCGACTGCCGGAAAGCGCTTGCAGACTATTGTCAAACGCTTCCGTGAGGGACCGCTGTGGCAGCGGTTCCTGGACCTCGACGGGTCGATCCTGGCCCGGGAACTGGCGCTGGTTACGACGCCGGAGACCGGAGGTGCCGTGGGTGCCATGACCGGTGCGATCGATTTGGTCTACCAAGATCCAGATACCGGCGAGATCGTCGTCGCGGACTATAAGACCGACCAGTTGGCGGATGACGCCGAAATCCAAGATCGTGCGGCCGTCTATCGACCGCAGTTGGAGATCTATGCCCGCGCTCTGAAAGAGGCGATGAACCTCGATGTGGCGCCTCGCCGGGAACTGTGGTTTGTCGGGAGCGGGGTGGTTCACGCCTTGTAGCCGAACACTGGTGAGAAGCGCAGGCTAAGGCATCGACCCCGACCAAACCACCAAGTCGCCCGATTCGAAGCCATCGCGGAAGATCCACGGGTAGGCGAGTTTGAGTTCGAACTCAAATGAGTCGTGAAGAAACTTGGTGTACACCACCTGGGGTTGTCCGTCGTCGCCGACCGCCAGGTCGAGCCACTGACCCATTTCATCGACCAATCCCAGATCCGGCTCGATGACGTCGCAATGCCATTTGTCGGTGGTCCCGCAGTTTCCGGCCCAGGCCACGCCCAGGTATTCGTTGAAGGCCAACTATATCAATCCGGCGCGGATGGCCTTGGATACGGCCTCGGATTTGGAATGCACGTGGAGTTTGTCGTAGATGGAACGCACGTAGTTGCGCACCGTGTTGACGCTGATGCCGAGATCATCGGCTGATGAGGCGTAGCTGTGGCCCTCTGCGAGGAGCTTGAGGAAGTTGGTTTCCTGGGCAGTCAGGTGTCCCTCGATGGCAACCGGTCGCGAGATTTGCTTAAAGAGACGCACCACCTTGGCGGCGATTTCGGGCGACATGGGGGCGCCGCCGCCGACGGCTTCGTGGACGTATTCGAGTAAGCGGGTCGGCGGCGTCTTCTTGAGAAGGTAGCCGCCGGCGCCGTTGCACAGAGCTTCGAAGATCCGGTCCTCGTCCTCAAGAGCCGTCAGCATCAGTATCACCGCTTCGGGAAACCTGGTCCGGATGGGTTCCACACCTTCGATGCCGGAGAGACCGGGCAAGTGAATGTCCAGCAGGATGACCCGGGGGGAGATTGTGGGCGTTATTTGCAGTGCCTCTTCTACCGAGCCGGCCGCAAACGCCAAGCTGAAGCCGGGTGTTCCTTCGATCAGCATCTGCAGTACGTCGCGGAAACGCCGGTCATCTTCGACCAGGGCGACGGCGAGTATGGCTCGTTCGGTCATCAACAGCCTCCTTGGCCATCATGGGATCATCGGGTCAGCCTGTACAGAGCATGTTCATGCGTTTATTGGAATGTCGAGGGTGATTCGGGTCCCGGCCCCCGGAGCAGAGTCGATAGCCATGACCGCTCCCATCGAGGAGGCCCGGCGTTTCATGCTGAAAAGGCCCTGGCCGTCGCAAGGCGCCTCCGGGTCGAATCCGGCGCCGTCGTCTTCGAGAGTGATCACAACTCTTGAGGGCGTACGTCTGATTTTGATCGTCAGCTGGTTGGGTCGACCGTGGCTGCATGCGTTTCGGGTCGCTTCCTTGAGAATCAGCAGCAGGTGGCGCCGGGCCTCGGATCCCATCGGCACGCCCTCGAGAGTGTCGGCGTCGAAGACGAACCGTGCACCGGAACCCTCGATGACCTCCGCCGCCATATACCGGAACCGCGCAACCAGTGCCGCCAGAGTGTCGTGTCGGGGATCCAGGGCCCAGGCCATGTCGGAGGTGGCGTCCACCAGGTCTCGGGCGGTGCTGCTGATCTCGTGCAGGGTTTCGGTGGCGGTGGAATCTTCGGATTTCTGGCCTGCGACGTCGGCGAGAATGGCAACCCTGGCCAGGGACAGACCCATTTCGTCGTGCAGGTCCGCGGCAATGCGGCTGCGAACGCGCTGAAGCTCTTCAAGGCGCTGGATGCGTGACCTCTGAAAGAGCCAGATTGCGCCGGCGAGAGTTGCCGCTGCGCACGCGAGAAACCACCAGCGTCGCCACAGGGGGGTGGCGATTCGAAGGCCGAGGGTCGCTGTCGGTCCCACCCCTTGGTTGGGAAGCCGTGCACGGATTCGAATAGTGTGGCTGCCGGGCGCCAGGCCCGCCAAACGAACGAACCGGTCGCCATGAGTTGGTGACCAGGTCGTGGCGCCGAGGCCTACGGCCACCTCGAATTTCAGGCGGGAACCAGGCGTCAGGTCGACGGCGGTGAAACCGATGTCGATAACTTCGGTCCGGGCCGGCAGTTGGATTTTTGCCATGCTCGTGACGCCTCGAAGGGGAACCGTGTGGTCAGTACCATCGATGGTGACCCGGTCGATGAAGACCTCGGGCACGTCGTTGTGATGTTCAGTGGCCGGGCGGTAGCGGCTGACGCCGCCGTCGGTCGCGAACCAGAGGTCGCCATCCGGGCCGGTCAGGGCGTCGACTACGAGGTTGTTGACCAATCCGGTGGAGGTGTCGAAATGATCGATACGGCCGGTGTCCGGCTCCAGTCGATCCACACCCTTGAGGGAGCCGGCATAGATCCTTCCGAAGCGGTCCTCGGCGAGGCTGAAGATGCCTTCGCTGGTCAATCCGTCGTTGATCGTGAAGAAACGCCAAACAGGGGAGTCCGCCGTAGGGTCATCTGTCACTGCGAGGCCGTCGGCCAGGGCGCCCACCCACAAGCGGCCGCGGTGGTCGATCAGAAGGCAGTTCACCATACCCCGCGGCACGCCATCATCGCTCCCGTAGAGTTGGAAGGAGTTTTTGCGCCAGCGTGCCAGGCCACCGCCGTACAACCCGATCCAGACCGCTCCGGACTGGTCTTCGGCGAAGGCGGTTCCGGCCTGGTAGGGGATACTATCATCGGCGCCAAAGTGGTGGAGGGTGTCGGTGGATCGATCCCATCGCATCAGCCTTGTGTCACCAAATACACCGAGCCAGATGTCTCCGCGTGAATCCTCGAACAACCGGTAGATTTCGTCGTCCGGCAGGTATCGTCGTTC
>JAOZPW010000265.1 GCA_029932545.1 Thermoanaerobaculales bacterium
TCGCCATCCACTGCAGGATATCGCCCTGGCCGAGCTTCACCTCGGATACTTCGCCGCTCTCGATCGCTCGGAGAACACCGTCAGTGGCATCCCCAAGGCCCTGAGCATTCAGCACCCCGCCCAAAACTTCCGCATACTCCCGCCCAAAGGCCGTCAGGTCGGCCCGCGAGGCAACTGTGCCGTCAATGACTGCGTTTCCGCCGTCAAGACGAGTGACTCTGCCCTCTTTGTCAATCCCTGGGCACACATCGTCCGCAGCCATCCCGGCAACGGCCACCGAAAGAAATACAATCACCGCTATGGCCAACCCTACAATCTGAAACCTGCATTTTAAGTTCATGAATCCTCCTGTTCAAATCTGGGAGCATCTTAACCCATCCGCAGCAAGGATGGGCATTCACCCGTCCCCTTTGGCCTCTTCTGAAGGCTCCTGGCGACCCAGTTGCTCGCTGCGCCTGAAGGCGGCCCAAACCGCGTCGGAAACTACAGTCCGAAGGCGTCCTCGCTCCAGGTGGTAACAGGCCTCGGCCGTAGTACCACCGGGCGATGTCACCTCATTTCGCAGCGTGGCCAGGTGATCGGGCGACTGCGCCGCAAACTCCACCGCCCCTGCAAGGGTTTCAAAGACCAGCCGCGACGCCACGCGCCTGGAAAATCCCATATGGACGCCGGCATCAATCAACGCCTCCATGAAGAGAAATGCATAGGCCGGACCGGTACCCGACAGGGCCGTTGCCATGTCCAACTCGTTCTCGTGCGTGACAAATTCATCGGTCCCGAGAGCCGACAACAGCGCCTTGACCCTCTCCCGGCCTTGATCGGCCACTCCGGCTCCGGCGGTCCACACGGAAATGCCGCGACCGATCTGCCCCGGCGTGTTGGGCATCACGCGAACGACTCGACAAACTCCAAGGCCCCGCTCGATCGCCGCGATGGAGACTCCGGCCACAAAACTTATGACCAGGGCGTCGTCCACCAAGCCGCCGTTCAATGAGGCCATCACTTCCGTCACAATCTGCGGCTTGACCGCCAACACAACCACACCGGCCTCGGACACTGCATCGCGACTATTCGCCTCACACCTGATGCCGTAGGCCTCGACCAGATCAGCTCGCCGTTCGGCCCTGGGGTGGGCGCCGACAATATTATCCGGCGCCACCAACTCCCGGCGTATGAGGCCGCGCACGGTGGCCTCACCCATCGTTCCACACCCAATGATCGCAATCGTATCGTTGTTAAGGGGCATCATTCCTCCATTGCTTACTGAGTCGACGGAGGGTAACACGTAACTCTCCCCCTCCCCCCCTCTCCCCCTCCCCCCTGCTCCCCCTCCCCCCTGCTCCCCCTCCCCCCCTCTCCCCCTGCTCCCCCGCCCCGTCCCCGCTCCGCTATCATGCTTGGATGAGTGAATCCTCAAATATGCACAGTGACCCCGCCGCTATCGGCGGCCTGGTTGCGAAGATTGAACGATTGAGTGTCCAGCTGGGGCGTTCAACCTCGATCATGGAGGTCTGCGGTACCCATACCCACGCCATTGCCTCCGCAGGGCTGCGAGCCATGCTGCCCCCTTCGGTACGGCTGATCTCCGGCCCCGGATGCCCGGTGTGCGTCACCCCTGTGGAGTATCTCGACCGTGCCATCGCCCTGGCTGGTCTCCCTGACGTCGTCGTCTGTTCTTTTGGAGACATGCTGCGCGTCCCGTCGAGCACACTCACCATGGAGGAGGCACGGGCCGAAGGCCGTTCGATCGAGATCGTCTACTCTCCTCGAGACGCCGTCGAGATGGCCCGCAGGCGACCCGATGCACGGGTCATCTTCTTGTCGGTGGGCTTCGAGACGACGGTTCCAACCATTGCGGCCGCTCTGGCGGAAGCCGAGGCCGATGGACTGCCGAATTTCCTGATCCTGCCGGGCAACAAGGTCATGCCCCCTCCGATGCAGACTTTGGCCGCAGATCCGGAGCTCAAGGTTGAGGGCTTTCTGCTGCCGGGCCATGTCTCTGTGATCACCGGCTGGGAAACCTTCCTGTTTCTGGCCGAGGAGCACTCGATGGGGGGCGCTGTCGTCGGTTTCGCTCCCGCCGACGTCCTCAGAGGCATCGCCGAACTCCTGGCCCAACTGTGCGAAGGACGCCGCGAAATCGTCAACCTCTACAACCGCGTGGTCAATGCTTCGGGCAATCTCACCGCCCGGGCCATCGTCGATCGATTCTTCGAACCGGCGACGGTCGTCTGGCGTGGCTTCGGACCGATCGAGGGATCCGGGCTGGCCCTCAAGCATCAATGGGCCCACCGCGATGCCTCGACCATCGACGTCGAACTGCCGGAGCCTGTCGAGCCTGCGGGCTGCCGTTGCGGCGACGTCCTTCGCGGCACGATTTTGCCGCCGGGATGCCCCCTGTTCGCGAAAAGCTGCACACCGGACTCTGCCGTCGGTGCCTGCATGGTCTCGTCGGAAGGCGCCTGTGCCGCCTGGTATCGGCATGATAGGTTTCGTTTCGCACCCGGAGCGAGTGCTCAACCGGATACTGGAAACTAGAAACTTGAAACTCGAAACTGGGAAGGCCGGCATGCAGAAAATTGAAAAAGCCCCTGTGTCGCATCTTGGCCCCACACAAATCTTACCGGAAAGCCCAACAACTCCTCGGAAACGGGTGACAATCAAAGAAGCTGGTTGCAACTTGGTTCAAACCGAGCCGTTCAAGCGTGGAATCCAGTTTCCAGTTTCCAGTTTCCAGTTTCGGCTGATTAAGAATCTCGGATTAGCCTGGTTTGGAGACACCGAATGAAAAACCGAAAAATCCTCATGGCCCACGGCGCAGGGGGCCGTCTGACCGGAGAACTGATCTCCCAGACCTTCTTGCCGGCCCTCAATAATCAACATCTGGCAACCCTCTCGGACGCCGCAGTGCTTCCCGAACTGCCACCGGGTCGCCCCGCCATGTCCACCGACGCCTTCGTCGTAGACCCGCCGGTCTTTCCGGGTGGTGACATCGGACACCTGAGCGTCTGCGGCACGGTCAACGACCTCGCCATGGGTGGCGCTGCACCCCTGTGGCTGACCTGGGCCTTGATCCTCGAAGAAGGCACCGACATGGATCTGGTGGAACGGTGCACCGCAAGCGCTGCCGCAGCCGCCAAGGAAGCCGGCGTCGCCATCGTCGCCGGAGACACCAAGGTCGTTGCCAAGGGCTCGGGCGACAAGATCTTCGCAATCACTGCAGGTCTCGGCGTCGTACCACCCGGTCGGGACATCGGAGACCACCGGATCCGGCCTGGAGACGCCATCATCGCCTCGGGCCCATTGGGCGACCACGGAGCGGTCATCATGGCCGTTCGCCATCAGTTGGAGAGCGAGACGTTGCAATCCGACGGAGCGCCGGTCAACCACCTGGTCGAAAAACTCTATGCAGCAGAGGTCGAAATTCACTCCCTCCACGACCCAACCCGGGGAGGCCTCAAGTCCGTGGCCAACGAGGTCGCAGGACGTTCCGAGAGTCGGCAGGTTCTGACTGAGAGTATGATTCCCATTCGGCCGGAAGTCTCGGCCGTGTGCGAGGTCCTCGGGTTGGACCCACTGGGTTTGGCCTGCGAAGGCCGCTTTCTGGCATGGGTCCGATCAGATCATGCGGACAGGGCGGTCGCCGCTCTCAGGCAGCACCCATCAGGCCGGGAAGCCGCCGTCATCGGACGGGTTGAGCCCGGCGTCACCGGCGCTGCCCCGGTCCTCCTCGAAACCTCGACCGGCGCCACAAGGCCTCTCGATCTTTTGTCGGGGACTGATCTGCCGCGGATCTGTTAGAGATGCTATCTGCCGTCAGAGGCCGTAAAGGTCAGGAAGAAGAACACAATTGAACCGATAGAGTAGAGGGGACGGACCGTAAGACCCGCGACCCCCTCCCTCGTCACACCGGACGTGCATATTTCCCGCATCCGGCGTTCCCGTACCTTCTCGTCCCTCCCGGCTCGCGATACAATGAACCGATGTTCAAGACAGTCCAGAATCGCGTGTGGGCATTCGACATGGAATGGGTTCCAGACCCTTTAGCCGGACGAATTTTGTATCCGAAAGAAGCCGCCGACGCCGAGAACGATGCGGGCGTCATGCGGGTAATGTGGGATCAGGGTGGCGCCACTGACG
The DNA here is from genome assembly GCA_029932545.1 of Thermoanaerobaculales bacterium. GTDB lineage: Bacteria > Acidobacteriota > Thermoanaerobaculia > Thermoanaerobaculales > Sulfomarinibacteraceae > DAOWGJ01. The sequence continues at coordinate 4,141 of JAOZPW010000265.1, forward strand.
AAGACCCGACGCCGTTCCTCAAGACGGCCCTTTGCAGGATTGTCTCGGTCGCCGCAGTTGAGCGTCGAATCTCCCACGGCGGTGAAATCACCCTGACCCTGATGTCCCTCCCTCACGATCCCACCGATCCGGAGAAGGCCTCCGAACAGGCGGTGGTCGGAGATTTCCTCGATGCCCTCGGCGACCACCAGCCCCAGTTGGTCGGCTACAACTCTCACTCGTCTGACCTCAAGATCATGGTGCAGCGCGCGATCATTCTCGGACTCGAGGCCGAGGGTTTCTGCCGCCGGCCCAACAAACCCTGGGAGGGCATCGACTACTTTGCCAGGGGCTCCGAAGCCAATATCGACCTCAAGGATATCGTCGGCGGATGGGGCCTTGCCACTCCAAGTCTTCACCAGATGGCCGTTCAATGCGGCATACCCGGCAAGATGGATGTCGACGGCAACCAGGTGGCCGAGCTGTGGTTGGAGGGACGGCTCGACGAAATCGTGCACTACAACGAATACGACGCCCTAACGACCTATCTCCTGTGGCTGAGAACGGCCCATCTCGGCGGCTTTTTCAACGACGAGGTCTACCGGCTTGAACAGCAACGCGTCGAAGAATTGATCACACAGGAAGTCGAAAAGGGTCGCGAGCATCTCGAGGCCTTCCGGGTGGAGTGGGATCGGCTTCGGGAAGTGATCGGCGGGCGGTGAGGATGGACGAAAGCGAAGACGATTGAACCGCCAAGACGCCAAGATCATCGCAAAGAACATCAGTTAAACATGAAAACTCCATTGCGTTCCCTTCGCGTTCTTCGCGTCTTTGCGGTTCAAGTCTCTTCCCGAGGCTTTTCATCGTTTTCCCCTCCTTGCCCCAGGCTCCCGACTTGTCTATCCTTAGTCAACTACTGAAATGGAGGCTTCCCAGATGGCAGCAGAGATTTTCACCAATGAATGGGCCCAGGACTGGCACGAAGAGATCAACGACAACGCTAACTACAAGAAGGCCGCCGCCAAATGGGAAGGCGCCATCGGCATGGTGATGACCGAAGACGTGGACATGGGCATCCCCGAAGAGCGGGTCGTCGTCGCTGACCTCTGGCACGGCGACAGCCGCGGAGCGAAAGCCATCACCTCTGCCGACCTCGACGACGTCCCGTTTGTCATCAAGGGCAAACCCGAGGTATGGAAGAAAGTGCTCGCCGGCAGGCTTGACCC
>JAOZPW010000266.1:0-1431 GCA_029932545.1 Thermoanaerobaculales bacterium
AGCATCCCATCCCTCCGATCGATGCGGTGGATCCCGGACTCGTTCAACCTGATGGGTTTCCACATCGACCCGGGACGCCCCCCCACCTTCGGCTCCTATTTCGCGGACCGCACGGCCCTCGAGGGTCAACCGATTTACCGCCTCGATCATGGCGGCGTATGGGCCCTGGTGGAACAGCCCTACTCCAATACCATCACACCCGGAGAAGCCTACTGGGTCTACTGTGATGGACCGACGGACTTCGACGGACCGATGGAGGTCAGCGTCGAATGGGGCGACAGCCTGGAATTTGCATCGTCACTGAACTCCCAGATCCTGGTCGTCCGCAACCGGACGGTTGTCGACGTCGACATCACCCTGCGCCAGTTATCGTCCCAGACCCCGGCGCCCCTCTCGATGAAAGTGGAGGACGAAGACACTGGACGAGAAACCTGGGCTTCACTGCCAACGACCTATGCCGTCCCTGCGCCTGCGGGCCGGGAACTGCTCCTTAAATTCGGCGTCAGACGCGCAGAATTCACTACTGACGAGGTCGGAGGCATCCTTGAGGTGACCAACGGCCTCGGGGCCCGGCGTCTGGTGCCGGTCGATGCCAAACGCTTCCACGCACCTCCTGCAACCCCGGCCAAGGGGGCAAAAGCAGCTGTCGCAAATTTCGCAGGCCTGTGGCAGGGTCTGATTCTCATCAACGGCGTCAGTGAAGCTCAGATGGGGGGCACAACCCCGGAAGAAACGGGCAAGGCCTTTCCTCTGAGAGTCCTGATCCACGTTGACTCCACCGGAACCGCCCGTCTGCTCAGCGAAGTAATCGAGATGTGGAAAGAAGGCACGATGGTGCCCGATCCGGAGAATCCCGGCTTCCTGATCACCGAAACCCCGGGGCGACCGATCCTCCTGACCAACGAGGACTTGATTCCAAACTTCACCGGCGTCGCCATGCGTGACGGGATCCCGGTCGGGATTAGGCTCAGTTCGGTCGCCTACGACTTCCCCGGGGAGTTTCTTGAGATGAATGGCGAGGTCGGTACCACCGGAACGCTGGATGCAACTCTGGCCATGGAGGCCGACTTTCCGACCAATCCCTTCAAACACATCTATCACCCGGACCACAACAATCTGGATGAACAGTTTCTCAATCCGACGCAGGAGGCCTACGAGGTCACACGTCACATCCAGTTCATTTTCTCGGACATCGACCCCAATGAGGACAACGACCCAGAGTGGGGCGACTCTCTCCTTGGAGGTACGTATTTCGAAGAGATATCGGGCCTCCACCGAAATACCATTTACGTCGGCGGCACTTTCCGTTTGCACAGGGTTGCCGGCGTTCCGGAGCTGAATCAATAGGGGTTGGATGATGGTCAAGAACACTCTGACACAGGGCGGGAGCGCTACCATGCGACATCTCAGCAGATCTTGTCGACTCGGTCT
>JAOZPW010000266.1:1531-5281 GCA_029932545.1 Thermoanaerobaculales bacterium
CACAGGGCGGGAGCGCTACCATGCGACATCTCAGCAGATCTTGTCGACTCGGTCTAATGATCCTGATAAGTCTTGGCATGACCACGGCTGTATCGGCCAGGTGGCCTGTCGCCAGCGGCGGCATACAAGACGACGGCGCCTCTCAGGTCATCGTTGCGCCTTCGGGCGCCGTCTACGAGACCGGAACTTTCAGAGGCGTCGCCTACTTCGGCGACCAGGAGCTGAATTCTGAAGGTTCTGCCGATGTCTACGTCGTCAGGTACTCCGATGCCGGACTGGTCGAATGGGCAGTCAATGCAGGCGGCGCCAGTGTCGACCAGGTCACCGGCATCGTGTTGGACGAGGCCGAGAACATCTACGTCACCGGCTTTTTCCACGGCACGATCTATTTCTCCTCGGCCGGATTCGGAGGAGGCGGAACACTTTCGCTGGACGCCGAAGATGCCTACTCCGACGTCTTCCTGGCCAAACTTGAGACGGACGGAATGTGGGACTGGGCCAGAAGAGCCGGCGGCCGGTACGCCGAAGAGAGTTATGCCATCGATTTTCACCCAGGCAACGACGCTGCCGTGCCGCCAGTCCCCGCCTCAGTGTTCGTAGGCGGCAAGTACATCTGCGATTTTGGACTCTATGGGGACATGAACGCCCTTGAGGTTGGTCCACTCGACCAGGGCAACTGCTCCGCGACCTCCGATCTTTACGACAGCTTCGTCGCTCGCATCGATACCGACGGTAACTGGATGTGGGTCAAGGATTTCGAGAACGGCTGGCTGGGACGGGACCAGATCGACGTTTTGGCGGTCAATAATCAAGGCGAGGTCTTCGTTTCCGGTCCAGCATCCATGTCTGGATCTGATGCTCTCAGTCCAGACCCCGGTTGGGGCCTGGTCTTCAATGGGTATCACTCCGCGACGACCTCCTACCACGTCGATGAACCTGGTCATGTGACAGACCGCAGGCTGTACCTTAACGAAACATTCAACCCCTCTACCATGTCCAACCCCGTTCTGGAATTCTGGCACTACTACGACACGGAAAGCGGCTACGACGGAGGAGTTCTGGAGGCCTCGGCCAACGGAGGCTCCTGGATTTCGGTCGGAAACAGCTGGATGATTGAAAATGGATACAACGGCACCTTGAGCGGCTGTTGCGGCAACCCCATTGGCGGACGTGATGCGTGGAAGGGTTCGTCCGGTGGATGGATCCGGACCCGGGTCAACGTCAATTTCAGCAACGCCAACTGGAAAATTCGATGGCGTTTCGGAACCGATCATTCGGTATCCCGACACGGCTGGTGGATCGACGATATCAGGCTGTATGACGACAGCGGCACGGTCTTCTTGATCGATATGGAGGGGGACGGCTACACCCACGTGTCCAGGCTTTCGAACACCCTGAATCCGGACCCCGGCGCCAGCCCCCCAACCTGGGACTGGATTGCAGAAGCACCCGAAACCGTGAGCTTTTCCGACATCGTTCTTGATGACAACGGCGACGTCCTGATGGCCGGTACGACAACCGCCGCAACCACACTGGAAGCCGGCATCACGATTAACACCGTGGGTGCAGCCGTGGCCAAATACAGGCCCACGGGTTCCGGCCCAGACTGGCTTGCAGCCAACGGCGCCGACAGCGGCCAAGGGAGTGGCATTACATTCGACGACGACTACAACGTCTACATCACCGGGTCTTTCAGCGGCACCACGAATTTCGGAACAACCTTCAGCGTCGAGTCCGCCGGCGGTTCCGACGTCTTTGCCGCCAAGTTGGACAGCGGCCTCTTCTGGCAGTGGGCCAAGAGCGCCGGCGGAACTGGTGACGATTTCGGACTGGCGGTCGATACCAGCGGTGAGATCGTCACCGTCGACGGAAATGTCCAGGTCGCCGACCTCTTCGTCGCCGGGTCCTTCGAGGGCCAGGCGGCATTTGGGACTGACGATTGCACAGCCTCACCAGAGCAGTGTCTCGAGACGACCGGTGGCAGTGATGCTTTTGTCGCGAACCTCGTCAGCGAAGAGTGGTCCAACCTCGAAGGTTGGCTGGCCGGTGATCAAGTTCTCCCACCTGAAGGCGCCTATGTGAGCGACCCCGCTGCCGTGCCTGAGTTTTATATCCAGGAGGCCCTCGTCGACGCGATTTCGCAAGGTCTCTTCTTGTGGCTCCACGACGGCATCACCGGGCACGAAGGGAAACTCCATGCCCTCCAACCGGTCAACGAAATCGAAATTCGGTGGCATGTCGATCCCGATCCGATCAACCAGGACCGCATCCCGCAGGTCGGCAGCGTCATCTGGCCACAGAGCCGCTGCCAACCTCAGGATGAAGGGAGTTGCTATCAGGTCCACATCGCCGGGTCACCGGCCGAGTTGGAGCCCACCGTCGGAGGCTACAGTTTCTTTTTCCTCGTCAATCCCAACGCGGATTCCAGTCTGGCCGAGGTTGACGAGAGTAAGATCTTCCGAGCCGTGCGGCCGGGCTACGCCGTCGTGCTCTACACCGAAGATGGCAGCGGCGATATCGCAACCGAGGTCGTTCGCAGTTTCAGCTACGAATTGGCGCCGGATTTCCAGGGTGACAAACCATGGATCATCGGCAACGAACTGTTCGACGTCGAACACGAGGAGATCGGGCGGTCGGGCTACATGCTGAACGAAACCGCCTTTTTCGATCCTTCAATCCACGACCGTGACGCCCGAACCGGCCCCATCATCCCGGTCAACCGCGTCAGTCCCTTCCGTCCCCAGGACGCCACCAAACACATGGTGGCCGTGTGGTACCGCAAGAACTTCAAGAATGTTTTCTGGGGCGTCAAGCCGGTGCACTACGACTGTTCCTGGCCGGCCAATCCGGAGAAGATCATCATCGCCAGCCAATACGGTGCGGAAGTCTTGGGGCAAGATCCGTTGGATCCTCTCGTCTACTTGTCCAAGCAGCTTTATAACCAGCCGGACCCCGCTGTTGCCGGATTCAATCCAAACGACGAACATGCGTTCTTTGCGCCCTCGAACACCGGAACGGGCATGGAAGCCCTGTTCGCACTCCGGGCGGATTTCGGCAGCAACAACGCTGACGACCTGTCGGCAGCCTCGGACCCCTACACCCTCCTGAAGTACCGCGATCCCGACACACTGGAGTGGCAATTCAGGATCTTCCATGTGTTGGCGACCGGCGCCGGATTCGACAGCTTCCGGTTCACGGGCACCGCTGGAACCACCGTGTCACCCCCCTACCCCATGCGACTCCTTCCGGGCTGTGCCGAAACAACAATCCTCGGCGAACAAGCGGGCGACCCCCAACCACCGGCACCCTTCTTCCGCGATTACTCCAATCAACTGTGGTCAAAATCGGAGGGTAACGGCGCGATCCAGTTCCACTACCCCCTGCAACCGACCTTCGCCTACGATCTTGACAACAACGACATAGCGGACGTTGCCGAAGGCCAATGCGTGCCATGGCTGGCTCGACTGCCCGAAGCTGAAGGTGGTTCAGCCAATTCGGACGACCCGATCTACGTCTTCTTCACCATCACATGGCCGACCGATATTCCGAAGCTCTTGGTCGGCGAGACCCTTCTCAAGCCCAAAAGGGGCTTGCCCGAAATCTATAATCAGAAAGCGGCCCGGGTGGTCTTCGACCAGCTTTACGAAGAGACACTTGCCGATGGAATCTACGACCCCGAGAAGCGTCTGGTCCGTCTGATTGACCCTCTCAGCCAACGTGCTCTCTTTTTCGACCCTGGTGACCCACCTT
>JAOZPW010000267.1 GCA_029932545.1 Thermoanaerobaculales bacterium
TGCTCCACCTTCTCGATCCCAGAAGCAGCGGAACGCCCGAGTGGTTGGAGCAGCGACTGACTGATGTCAAACGCCGGCGGGAGGAGTCGGCGCAAGAGGTTCCGCCCCCCTTTGCCAATGCCGAACACCTCGAGGCCCTGCGCGGCATCGACCGCCGCGCTCACTCACCCTCGGTCGCCCTGGCCCTTGCCGTGGAGGCCCTTCACCTGACCGAGCTGGCGCCGGAGTGGGGCGGCGCGGCCCAGCGGCTCCAGAACCTGGACACCCTGGCCGAGATGGCGCACAAGTACGAAGAAGAACAGCGGCGGATACGTGCCGGCGTCACCGTCACGGGCCTGATCGCCTGGTTTGATTCCCAGGCCAGGCTTAAGGAGGACAAAATCCACCCCCCGCGAGGCGTCGATGCGGTGACCATCAGCACCTATCACAAAGCCAAGGGCTTGGAGTGGCCGCTTGTTGTGCTGACCGAGCTGGATTCCTCCCACGATCCAGATCTGTGGTCACCGATTGTGACAGGAGGCGATCCGGGCGGTCTGGACCCACTGTCCGGGCGCACTCTCCGCTACTGGCCGTGGCCTTTTGGTCGAGGATGGTACGGCGGATTGACCAGTGGTTCCGGCCTCAATACTGCCGCCCTGGAGTCGTCGGAAGGCGTCGAGGCCAGGCGTCGTGAATACAACGAAACGTTGCGCCTGCTCTACGTGGGATTCACCAGGGCCCAGGATGGGTTGGTGGTCGCGCATCGGCCAGGAAAGTACCAGTGGCTTGGAAAGCTCGGTGACATCGATACTCTGTTGCCGACTGCGGATCCCGAGAACTGGGATGTTGACTCGGCCGACTTGAAGATGGTGGCACGTCCGCTTGAGGGCTGCGACGCCACCTCCGTGCTGTGCCACATCGACGGAGGCGTACAACAGGCGCCGGCGCCGACGCCCGGGTCGGAACGTTGGCTCGAACCCTCGGTGACCTTGAGCGAGCCTTTACGCGACGTGGCCCCGCGATTCAGCAACCCCAGTGACGAAGCGTCCCCGGCAGAGAGATCCGAGAGCACGGTCATCGAGATCCCCGGCGGTCTCAGACTGCCGCCGAAAGCCGAACCTGACGAGGCCAACCGCCTCGCTGTTGGCAACGCCGTCCACGCCTACTTCGCCGCCCTGCCATCCCTTCGTGACCTCGACACCGAAAACAATCGGGCTGTTGCGGAGCGCTGCCTGAATATCCACGGCGTCACATCACACCTGGGGGCAGCCGAACTCGTGCAGGCAGGGCAAGCACTGGCTCTTTGGCTTGATGCCACCTATCCAGGTGCTCGCAGGCTCACCGAAGCGCCGATCACCGCCCCGAGGGTTTCCGGCGGCCAGTGGCGCGGCATAGCCGATCTCATCCTCGAGCTTCCGAACGGCAGCCTTGTCCTGATCGATCACAAGAGCAGCCGCAGTTCCAAAGAGCGTTGCGCAGACAAGGCCCATCAGTACGCAGGCCAGTTGGCGGCGTATCGGGAAGCTCTGGAAGAACAGGGCAGAATCGTTGCCATGACCGCAATACACTTCCCCTTGGTTGGTTTGATTGTGGGTTAGAGGGCCGACCGGAACCCCCCCCGCGAAGCGAAAATTGCGAGGAGGTGCGAGATGTGACGCCGGAAGGCCGAAGTCGTAGCCCCTCTACTTCGAGGGCTTACGGCGTCACAAATTGTGCCTCAGTCACGACTTACAGCCGTGTGGGGTTCCGGTCGGGCATCCAGGTATGTACTTATGGCAAATTCCTTCGTATATAAAGTGAGGGAGGCGTGTCATGAGCATCGAAGAGACCGCAAGCGGGTTTATGGGAGTAGGCTGCGTGATATTAGGGTTCCTGGCAATGATCTTCGTCGTATCGGGCGCTTGGATAGGCCTCCCGATTCTATTCTTTCTGGGGCTCATCATGGTTTTTGTCATAGGTGCGATTTCTTCGACCATTGAATGGGTCGCCAAATTGTTTGGCTACGACCCGGACAAAAAAACTCCTCAACAAGAAGAAGCAGACCGAATACTGGCGGAGATCAGGACCGATGTAGCGCGAAGGAACCATGCGAAGTTATTACATGAGAGTGAGATGAGGGCTCAGCGTGAAAACTGGGACCCGTACGAATTGTAGCAATGAAAACTGGACGAACCCGTAAGAGTTCCGGATGACAACCACATCACGGACCTTTCGGGTTCGTATCTAATTTTTTCTGAAGTATTTCACCGAATGGGGGAAGGGACAGCGTAAATGGAATACCTGGAAATTGAAGAGAGGCCGGAACTCGCACGAGCGCAGGTGTCAAAACCCGCGAACATCGTCGACGTGGGGGAGGATGGAAACCCTCCGTTCTACATCGCAATCTCCCAGATGCTGGACAACGATACTGGCTGGCTGGCCTCGGCCCCAAGGCCCAGAGGGTCAGGTCCCGACATCGAAAACATTCTGGAGAGAGTATGGCTTTCCTTCGACGCGCAGCGGGAATGTCGTTCTCCGAACACGATGCGGTGGCATGTCTATCGACTGGAGGGCCGGCGTTCCTGGCTTGTCCAGAAGTTCGAGATCTTCAGGTACGACGCCATCCTCGTAGACTTTGACGAGTGGAGTGAAAAAATCGAGGAACATAACGCGAAGGTTGAGAGTGCAGAGGATGTTCGAGATCGACGTGCGGCCATGAAAGTGGTTGGGGCGGAAGAATCGTGATGTGCTGAAGGAGTGATCTCACTGCGCTGAACGCGTTCATGGGTACCATTGATAAAAAAGGTCCCCTGGGTTGTGAGGTTGTGATCAGTGGCGCCGTTCGTGGCGCCGTTCGTGGAAATCGAACCCTAGAGGAATACGGGAGATAAGAATGACAAAATTGAACATGAAGTTGGCCGAGAGCATTTTTTCAGCCCCGTCCTTGTCAAAAAAGGAAGCCTTAGTGCTGAATGCAATCAGAAAGTTTTCAGACGAGAACAACTGGCATCTATTGATGGATGCTTACGGAAACATGTACGTGCAGAAAGGGCAGTTGGAGCGGGGCGAAAAATTCCCTGTGCTGGTTGCACATGTTGATACCGTACATTACGACCACTCAGGACTGATCGAAACCGGGGGTCGGCTGGATATCCAGGAGGAAAACGGAATATTGAGGGCGTACCACCCTGATACCGGTATGCAGACCGGGATCGGCGGCGACGATAAAGCAGGGGTCATTATTGCTCTGGAGGTACTGTCGAAAATCGACAAAGGGATGTGTGCATTTTTTCGGGCAGAGGAGATAGGGTGCATTGGTTCGAGGCAACTCGACACGGACATCATGGCTCAAGGTGGGTACGCGATTCAGTTCGATGCCCCAGGCAATGAAGTCAGTGAGTATGTTGACGGCGTGAAGTTGTACAACAGTACTTTCCTGGACTTGATTGCCCCAACGTTAGAAAAATTCGAGATGACTGATTTCGTCAAGTACAATCCCTTTACTGACATCGCCAGGATCAGGGAGCGCCTTGACTACAATACGTTGAACATGGGCGCGGGCTACCATAATTACCACTCTTCTACGGAATACGTGGTGATCAATGAAATGGAGAAAGCGATCGCCTGCGCCCTGGAGATTGTGCAAGTGCTTGGCAGTCAACATTACCCCTTTGATGAACTGGAAGATGACCTCAACAGCGATGCGTTGGGGAGTCGGGCGGCTGAGCCTACACCTGACGCCGATGCGGTCGCTGCCCGGCCGTTGTTTCCCATCCCCGGCCTTTGAGCGCCGAATCTCATTGACACAGGGACTGTGTAGGAATATTATGTGTGAAGGGAGGCTCAATCATGGCGAATATCACTCTCTCAATCGACGATCGCCTGCTGCAGCGGGCCAGAGATGTGGCGGCGAGCATGGGCACAACGCTCAACGGACTGGTTCGCACGTATCTGCGACAAGTCGCCGATGGGAACTCACCCTCAGAAACGGGTCGCGAGTTTCGAAAACTCTCGCTCGAACATCAGGGCCGCTCGAACGGCTGGACTTTCGACCGAGACGAGATCCATGAGCGGTAGGTTCTTTGACACCAATGTATTGATCTACGCCGATGACCACGACCATCCGGACAAGCAGGCCCGCGCACTGGAACTGATTGAAACCGAGATCAATGCGCGCCGAATGTTCGTGTCAACCCAGGTGCTGCACGAGTATTTTGTCACCGCCACACGCAAACTCGGCGTACCGATCACGATCGCAAGGCGAAAGGTCGAACTGCTCACGGAGCTGAACCTGGTGATTCTCAATGGCCAGGACACCCTCGGCGCCATCGATCTGCACAGGCTTCATGGCTTCTCATTTTGGGATGCACTGATCGTGCGTGCCGCTCAGCGCTCAAGTTGTGATGTCCTTTACACTGAGGACCTGCAGCACGGACGCCGATTGGACAGCCTGAGGATTGAGAATCCCTTCGCCTCCTGAAGCAGTCCAGCTTTTCCACTAAATGTCGCCCGCTCGTGTCTCACAGTTGTTGACAGCTGAGCCTCTCAAAAAAATAGTGAACCGAGGGGGCGCTCCTTGCGGGCCAAGAGGCCCGCGCTCCTTTTGCTGCGTCCCAGGTCTCTCAGTGGGAGCGCGGGCCTCCTTGGCCCGCATCGTGCCGATTGGTTTTTGCAAGCAGCTCCCCTTCCATGCCGCCGGAATCTCAGGGCAGATTTATGCCCGAACCCACGGGAAATCGTCAATGGCATCCCAGGGTAGAACCAGACCCGCGGACCGTTCCTGTCGGCGGTCCCCGCCATAGACCAGAAGCCGACGTACACCCTCTTCCGGAGGCGGCACCGCTTCTCGAGACAATTCATTGAAATAGTCCAACTGTTGAAAGTACGACGGGTGAATAGTGGCGCCGGACTTCACTTCAACTGCAACCATGTCCATGCCGCGGTCCACCACCAGATCCACCTCGCGCCCCCGATTGTCACGCCAGAAATGGAGGCGCGGTCGTATGCCACATCCGGCGATGGCCTTTCGAACTTCCGCGACCACCCATGATTCAAAGAGCGCACCCCGCAACGGGTGGCGTCTGAGTTCCTCAGGCGTGCGAATCCCAAGCAGCCAACATGCGAGCCCGCTGTCCACAAAGTGCAATTTGGACGACTTGACAACCCGTTTTTTGAGATTGCGGTGCAGTGGCGGCAGTCGCATCACCAGGTAGCCGGCCTCGAGGACCGAAAGCCAGGAACCTGCCGTATTGTGTGACACCCCGATGCT
>JAOZPW010000268.1 GCA_029932545.1 Thermoanaerobaculales bacterium
GGTTTTGCCGTCATGATCCGCCGGCTGAAATATTCAGGCGTACGATGAGGTTACAGATCCTGGAGTCGAGTCTCACGAATACCAACGATCGGGCTAAAAGGGGACAGGAAACGAAAGGGAACCGGAAGAATAAGTAACACGAACAGTACTGGTTTGACTCAAGGAGGATGAAATGAAGTACAGAATCACGATGGTGGTCCTTGTGGTCCTGATGATTGCCGGAGGTGCGATCGCTCAGGATGACGGGATGGAATTTTCAAGTGGTGAGGCGATGGTTGTCACCGGCAAGGTGTCGGTCTTCGACTCGAGCGATCGTAACGCCGACGGTAAGATCAGCTTTGAGGAGTACCGGAATCGAATGGCCAAGGTTTTTTACAATTTGGACAAGAATATGAACGGATCCCTCTCGGCAGACGAGTTGGATGAGATTATGGTTGGCTATCACGAGCAGATGGACCTCGATGCGAACGGACACGTTTCCCACAAGGAGTTCGCCGGCCACACAACGCTGTTTTTTGCGTGGGCGGACAGCGACAGTGACGGGCATCTGACCAGAGCCGAGGCAAAGGCTGCCATCGATAAGGAGGCAGGGCGATGAGAAAGGCAATTGTTCTTGTTTTTGTTCTGGCCGTCGCCTTTCTTGCGGTTGCCTCGGTTGACGCGCAAGAGGTCGTGAGCTGTGACTCCAAGGGCCACGACCATCACTACTGTCATGTGGATACTTATGGTGGTGTCACCCTGGTCCATCAACGAAGCCATTCCGGATGTTGGAAAGGTGATACCTGGGGTTACGATTCTCACGGCATCTGGGTCAGCAACGGTTGCCGCGCAGACTTTCAGCTTGGCTCACAGAGGGTCGATTGGTCCGAGAGCATGGGACACCACTACAGCAGCCATGACAATTACGGCGGCTGGGACAACGATCGGGACCGAGACCAGTGGGTTGACCATCAGGTCGATAACGCGGTGGGGAATCGCCACAAAAGCCATCATGATGACGCCGCAGTGGCTGTCGGCGCCGTACTGGCGGCCGGCATTATCGCAGCCGTTGCCTCTGATCATGACGATCACGACAGGCACCAAACCCATCAAGACCTTGTGACTTGCGAGTCCAAGGGGGGAGACCACCACTACTGCAGTGTCGGGTACTTTCACAAGGCCGAACTCAAACGTCAGCTGAGCCGTTCCCAGTGCAGCTACAACCGTACCTGGGGGTATGACTCTCACGGTATCTGGGTGTCACAAGGCTGCCGTGCGGAGTTCTGGATTGACAGGTAATTTTTTGATCACCGATTTCTTAAGGAGAGAAACCATGAAAAGAACAGCTGTAATTCTCACTGTATTTGTCGTTGCACTGGCGCTTTGTGTTCCGGGAGCGGTCGTCGCGGAGGAGAAGACCTCGGGCGAGCTCAAGGATGATTCCAAGCGCGCCAAGATCAACGAGGTCGCACAGGAGACGCTTGACAGTCTTTTTGCAGAGAATGCCAACGCGAAGAGCCTGTTCGACAAGGCCATCGGTTGGGCGGTCTTCGACAATACCAAGGTTGCTTTCGGCATTTCGGGCGGCGGCGGCAGGGGTGTTGCGGTCGCAAAGGCGAGCGGCAAGCGCGCCTACATGAAAATGGGGACCGGCGGGATTGGGTTCGGGCTTGGCGTCAACAAATACCAAGTTGTATTTTTCTTCCAGGACAAGACCACCCTGACCAATTTCATCGAGAAGGGCTGGCAGGCGGATGCCGGCGCGACCGCATCGGCCGGCAAGAACGCGGCCGAGGTCAAGACCAACTTCATCAACGGCATCGCGATCTATCAGATCACGGAGAAGGGTCTGATGCTCAACGCCGACCTCGCCGGCACCAAGTATTGGTTGGATGACAAGCTGAACGAGTAGGGGAGATGCGTTCGGGTGGCTCATCCGTGATCGCCCACCTGGAATTGAAGGTCTTTTTCACAATTTATCATTGCCGTGGCCCCCGGGTGTACTATTCGGGGGCCGTTTTCTGTCACTGCTGATCCTCAAGGCTGACCCTCAAGGTGATATTGACGAATCCCCGCCGCACCCTCTTAGAAATATCGAAGAGTTGAGCCAATCCAGGTCCGGATAATAGACGAAGAGCAAGGTGCCTTCTTTGATCGTATCGATCAGCGGCTTGGCCACTTTGGGGTCCAGGGCCGGGCATCCCCAGCTTCTCCCCATGCGGCCATGTTTCTTGCCGAAGTTCTCACTGACGTACCACGCCCCGTGGATGACGATAGTGCGGGCGAGGGCCTTGTGGTTGACGCCCTCTTCCAGCCCATGGAGCTTCAGAGAGTAGCCGTTCTGGCCGAAATAGGTTGTGCCGGTACGAAAGAGGCCCAAGCTGGACTGTTTGGTTCCGTGTTGATTCGAAAACTTCGTTGCGGTGAACTCCCCGCTTCCGACGCCGTGGGCGACCAGTTCTTTGTAGATCAGTTTCTTTGAGTTCATGTCGAAGACCCAAAGCCGAGGTTCCACCGACGGCAGTGAGTAGTCGATGACGGAGAGGATGTCACGGCGCTTCTCACCGTCTTTCCACGCGCAGTCGGCGGCTTCGAGGGCCAGTTCCAGGACGACCGGATTGAGATCGGGTGCTTCGGCTTTGAGCGTATAGAGCAGAGTTGGTAGCCTGGGGCCGGCGGCAGCCGCCGTTGCGGCACACGACAACACGGCAACAACCGTAAAAGCGGAGATGAGGCAAACTCTCATCCGCAAGACCTAACCCTCCTGAGCCGCTATGACAACGAAGCCGCTCTCACTCTTCGTGTGGGGTGCGGCCGCCAAGTTGGTGATCACCAGAGTCGTGCCGGGCTCGATCATCTCGTAGATGACGGCGGCGAAATATAGCGGGATCTGAATCCTGTTGGCGGCCTGTTCTTCTGTCTCGGCATCAGGTGTGTCGCCCCCATGAACGTTCAGCCATCGGTGGGCCGGCTTGCCCGGAAGCCAAGGATCGTCGAGGTCGCCCTGTCCGACCAGAACGGAGAATACGCCCTCGTCGATTGGGATCTCCGGATCAGCGATACGAATATGAGCCACGCCGATCTCGATGCCCGCTCGGTAGACGTAGATTTTCTCATCGGCTGCACTGACGAGCAGGCTCAGTGGTCCGTCGGGGGCGCGATCCGGTTGCCATGAATAGGCATCGGTGCCCAATACAGGTCTTGTCCGGTCGTCATCCTCGAGGGGCAACGGTGACAGAACGAAACCGGGGTGGGAGGCTTCTGAAGGCCCTTCGTGATCGTTGGCGATGACCACCGTCGTTCCCATCGAATCGGCTTCGAACAACAGGTGGGAAAAATTCAGGGGAAGGTGTACGCATCCGTGAGAGGAGGGGTAGCCGGGCAGGCCACCCGAGTGCAGACTGATTCCGCCCCAGGTCAGGCGCTCGGTATACGGCATTTTGGCGTGGTAGATGCTGGAAACGTGGTGGACCGATTTCTCTAGGACGGTGAAGACCCCGGTGGGTGTTTCGTAGCCTTTTTTCCCGGTGGAAACGTTGCTATAGCCGATCCGGATGCCGTTGCGGTAGACATAGGCCAGCTGCTCGTTGAGGCTGACCACGACGACAATCGGTCCGGAGGGGGACTCTTCGGGTGCCCAGACCCACTGATCCTTGATGAGGTCAGACGGCCCGACGTCCAGACCGACCCTCTCCGCTTCTGCCGTTCCTGTGCCGCCTAGTATCAGAATCAGGCCGATGACGAGGGCTGCTGTACCAGACGATTTTGTGTGTTTTTTGGTCATGATCTTTCTCCATCCTTGAGCCGCTATTTGAGTGGCTGCAATTGATCGCTGTTTCCGGGGATGATGAGTTTTCGGGGATGATGAATTACCCGCGGGGCGTTCGAACAGCCCTGACTATATATCGTTTTGGAGCACTGCCGACGAAATAAAAGGGGTAACAGGTGACCAGCGTTATGACGTCTTCTTCGCCCTGGCTGAGGACATCGACGTTCTCCGGCTTCACGATCGTGATGTTGTCAACGACAAAGGTGTCATTTCCGGTGATCGTCTGAAGCTCGATCTGATCACCCGGTCCGATGTCTTTGAGCTTGCGAAAGAAACCGTCACGGTGACCCGCAATTCCACAGTTTCCGCTTTCGCCGAGTTGTGCCGTTCCTACGATTCTGCCCAGGCCGCGGTTGAGGATCAGGTCGGTTGTGCCTTCGTAGACCGGTACGACAAGGTCGATCTTGGGAATGCGTAAGAGCGCAAGAGGAAGACCGGTGTCGACGTCGAGGCTTTCTTTGTATTGGTCAATTCTCCCCGCGGCCCACAGTTCGGTATTGACGCTCGCGTCTGCCTCCGCCAACTCGTCGGCTGTCACCGGCGGGGGCGTCGGCGTTGGTGTCGGGGTAGGGATGGCCGCCAGTCGAGCCTCCTCGGCCGCTTGTGCCTGCTCAAACCTCGCTACATCGCGGCGGCTGAGATAGGCGCCCCTGGCCCAGCCAAAGAGGGCTACCGCCAAAAGAAGCAGCCCGGCGATCCACAGAATTCGCTCGATATTTTTCATACTTTCATCGTAACCTCGATGTCGCCTTCGATATTCCTCAGAGTGGGGCAATAAAAAATATGCACTGCCCGGGGAGAATTCTCAAATGAGGAGAAATGGGATTGCATGGAATAGTGTTGATAACGGTGCGGTTTACAACGATGATCATCGGGCCGGCTCTGTGGGCCGTGCTCGGAGAAAGCCAAAACGAAGACTCCTCTGTTAAGACACGAGGGAGAGGTCGCTATTTCTGACATTGAAACCCAAACCCATCAAGAGACCACCCCGAAGGATCGGGGCCTTCGGCTACTGGCAGCCTACAATTTTCTCTTGGCCGCGGTTCTTTTCATCGTGGCCTTTGAGGTGGTTCAGTTGTTCCATGAGGATCTGGTCGAAGTGGTCCATGTGTGGATCCTTCGTTTCCATGCTGACCCGGGCAATCCGGTCATCACTGAGATATTGGTACAGGTCACAAGAATTGTTCCGGCGGTTCTGGTTGAATTTGGCGTCATTGTCGGGTTCTTTGCACTGATCCACCTGGTGCAGGGTGTCGGCCTGTGGCTGAATAAGGTGTGGGCGGAGTTTCTCAGTATCATTTCCACCGCTGTCTTCCTGCCACTGGAGATTATCGAGATCGTCCATGAATTTCATCTCGTCAAACTGGTGACCCTGGTGCTGAACCTCGCCATCGTCCTCTATCTGATTCA
>JAOZPW010000041.1 GCA_029932545.1 Thermoanaerobaculales bacterium
ATCGCTCCCAGCCGAAGGTCACACCGGCCTCGATGGCCACCACCGGCACACCCGGCGGCAGCAGTGCCCGTCGATAATCTTCGTCCTGACCATCGAACAGTTCTTGGGACGGCATCGAAACAACCCTCGCCTTGACCTCGCGCTCTCCAAGCTCGGCGCCCGCCTCAACCGCCAGCTGAACCTCGGACCCGGTGGCCAGCAATACCACCTGCGGTGACCCGCTGTCCTCCACCGGACACCAGGCGCCCCGATGAACACCTACGTGGGCACCCTCGGCCGTGCCGTCGAGAATCGGCAAACCCTGCCGGGAGAGGATCAGCGCCGTCGGGCCATTCCGTCTCTCCAGCGCAACACGCCAGGCAGCCGCCGTTTCGTTGGCGTCGGCCGGACGCAAGACCACCACATTGGGAATGACCCGAAGTGACGCCACCTGCTCAACCGGTTGATGGGTCGGCCCGTCTTCACCAACCCAGATCGAATCGTGGGTGAAGACATAGATCACCGGCAAGTCCATCAGGGCCGCCAACCGTATTGCCGGACGCATGTAGTCGGCGAATACCAGGAAGGTCGAACCAAAAGGCCTGACGCCCCCATGGAGCGCGAGCCCGTTGAGGACGGCGCCCATCGTATGTTCCCGAATGCCGAAGTGCAGGTTACGCCCTCCGAACGATCCTTTGCCTATCGCGTGGGATGCCTTGATCTTCGTCTTACACGATGGGTCCAGGTCCGCAGAACCTCCGACCATCTCGGGCAGAAGCTCGGCTATCGCATTGATGACCGACCCCGACGCCGCCCGGGTCGCCGGCCCCTTGGCACCAGATTCAATCACCGGCAGGGCATCGGACCAATTCTCGGGCAAACGGCCTTCCAGACGCCTACCGAAGGCCTGCGCTGCTTTGGGATCGCTCTCGGCCCAAACACCGAATCGTTCGCGCCATGCAGCGTGGGCTTCGGCGCCGCGACGGGCCACTTCCCGGCCCCTCTCGGCGACGGCATCCGGCACAAAGAACTGCAGTTCTTCAGGCCAACCCAGATTCTTCTTGGCGCCCCGGATTTCTTCCACGCCGAGTGGTGCACCGTGGGCCCCGGCCGTGTCCTGCTTAGTGGGGGCCGAAAATCCAATATGGGATCGGACCGCCACCAGGGTCGGTCGTTCGGTCTCATCAGCGGCGGCGTCAAAGGCCGCGGCCAGAGCTTCAAGGTCGTTGGCGTCTTCGACGCGCACGACGTGCCAGCCGTAGGTCTGGAATCGTCCCTCGATATCATCGGAAATCGCCAGATCGGTCGCTCCCTCAATCGTGATCCGGTTGTTGTCCCAGATCCAGCACAACTTTGAAAGACCCAGATGTCCCGCCAGGGATGCCGCTTCGGCGCTGACGCCTTCCATTAGATCACCATCGCCACAGACGACCCAGGTTCGATGATTGACAACCGGGGCGCCTTCCTTATTGAAATTCTCCGCCAAATGAGCTTCGGCCAGGACCATACCGACCGACGTCGCGCATCCCTGCCCCAGAGGTCCGGTGGTCATCTCGACTCCCGGCACATGTCCGACCTCGGGATGGCCCGGGGTTCTGGAGTCCCACTGGCGAAAGGCCTTGATGTCTTCGATCGTCATATCGTAACCGGTGAGATGGAGTACCCCATAGAGCAGCATTGACGCATGGCCGGCCGAGAGCACGAAACGGTCCCGGTCGGGCCACGATGGATCTTCCGGATCATGCTGAAGCACCTTGGAAAACAAGGTCCACGCCACCGGCGCAAGGCCCAATGGCGCCCCTGGATGTCCCGAGTTTGCCTTTTGAATGGCATCCATCGCCAAGGTGCGGAGAGTATTGACGGCTAGTTGATCAACGTCGTCGAAGCGTGCGCCCACAGTCACCTCCAGGCTTTCGGCGGCTTAGCCACCGTGCAGGATGAAGACTATCAGGACTTGAGCGGCTTCGCTCGGCTTGAAAGGGATTAATCAATTCTCCAAACGTTGCTCAAGAACCTGCTCGACACGTCGGAGATCTTCACGGGTATTGACTCCCTGCATCTCTTCGGGATCCTCAAGTATCGTCGCAGCCACCGGCAGGCCCCGCCGGGTCAACCAACGGACGACGTCGGTCAGGTAGTACTCACCCTGTGCGTTGTCGGGCTTGAGCGAGGCCAGGGCCTGCTCCAGCGAAGCACGCCTGAAGGCGTAGACGCCGGCATTGACTTCGTTCAGAGCCAGGATATTGGCATCGGCGTCTCTGGCTTCGACGACTGCCGAAACACTCCCGTCTGGACCACGGAGAACCCGCCCGTAGGCCCCTGGATCGGTGAGGACTGCGGTTAACAGAGCGGCCTCGGCACCCTTCGCCACCGAATCCAAGAGCTGGTCCAAGGTCTTCTTCCGCAGCAACGGAACATCGCCGGAAAGCACCAACACCACATCTCCCTCCGGAGCGATCTCCACGGCAACCCGCAGGGCATCTCCGGTTCCCAGCTGCGGTTCCTGCAAGGCGATCAGAACCCCCCGGTCGCGTACGTGTTCCTCAACGCGGCCCGCTCGATGTCCTACGACGACGACGATGTGGTCCGCACGCGCCACCCTTTCACCCAAATCCAGCACAAAGTCCAGGAGCACTCGACCTGAGACTTCATGAAGAACTTTGGGAAGATCTGATTTCATCCGCGTGCCCTTGCCTGCAGCGAGGACCACAACTAAACAACTCATTTCGATGCCTCCGTCAGGCCTTCAAAAGGGTTTGGGGATAGAGGTTCGGGATGAGACCACCACACCGAACTCCAACCCAGCCCCCTTATACCTGAATTCTGTTTGTGGATATTTCGTCGAATTTTGAAAGCACCTCAGCTGAGAGCTGATTCTAGCGCCGCCGCATTTCGAACAGCACCTGCTTGGCGACGGCCTTGAGGGTCTCGAAGACACCCATGCCGGTGGTTGCAACCGCTTCGAACGTAGGCTCACTCTTGAAGTTGAGGAGACGGTACATATCGTCAGTACCGACTGCAGTCGGCAGGTCGCGCTTGTTGAACTGAAGCACATAAGGGATGGTCTTCAGTTCGAAGCCGTTCTCCTTGAGGTTTTCGTCGAGGTTGCGCAGACTTTCGACATTGGCGTCCATGCGCGGTTCCTGAGAGTCGGCAACGAAGACCATGCCGTCAACTCCCTTGAGGATCAACTTTCGGGAGGCGTCGTAAAAAACCTGCCCCGGCACCGTGTAGAGATGAAAACGGGTTTTGAAGCCGCGCACGGAACCCAGGTCCAAGGGGAGGAAGTCGAAGAACAACGTGCGATCGGTTTCGGTCGCCAGCGAGATCAACTTACCCTTCTGCTGAGGATTGGATTTCTCGTAGATGTATTGAAGATTGGTCGTTTTCCCGCATAACCCCGGCCCGTAGTAGACGATCTTGATGTTGATCTCACGGGCGGCGTAATTGATGAAGCTCATTCTGAAAACAATGCGTCGATATCGTCGTCGGTGATTTCCGCGAAGGGGGAATCGAGATCGTCGGGACCCCCGTCTTGAGCCTTGGCATCCATGTCGACCAGAATTCGCTCAACCTCCCCGGTCGCCTTTCGAACTCTCAGCCGGACCAGGCCGAGGGACGAGCGCTCGTCGAAGATGACGACCAGGATCAACCTCTGTCCAACGATTGAGATATGGATGTTGTCCTTCCGCCCCTCATGGAACAGGATGGAAAACTCTTTCTCACCGATCAGCTTTGCCAGACCGTCCGTTGCCGCGACGTTGCCGGCGGTCAGAGACGCCAGGGATGTTGCATCGATCAGATCGATTTCACCCGCACCGGCGATCTGTTGACCGTTCTTATCCACCAGAAAAATGATCTTCGCGCTGGCATCGACCTTGAGACGCTGCAAGAGCGCTGAAATCCTATTGAACTCTTCTTCGTACATGACAAGGCCAGATTGCACAGTTACACCCTCCCGAGCATCGACCTTTTTAGCATAGATCCCATGCACAGGGCAAGGGCAAGACTCTCAGATGCAAGAACCTGAGCTACCGTTTTGATCGGCTCCACGGTATGCTGGGTGAGAGACCCTGAGGCCATTCGAGTGGTGGAGGGAGCCGAACAGTGACCGAGTATCACATTCCGGTTCTGGAGTTGGTATTGACGATGGCCAACGCGGTCGACCTGGTCAGTCCGGAAGTTGGGGGACACCACAAACGGGTGACCTACCTCAGTAGCCAGTTGGCAAACGAAATGGGGCTTTCCTCTCGTGACACCTTCGATCTCGTCGTGGCGGCCGCCCTTCACGACATCGGCGCTTTTTCGATCAAAGAGCGACTTGCAACCCTGGATTTCGAACTGGTCAGCCCCCACGCCCACGCCGAGATGGGTTATCTCTTCCTGCACCGTTTTCAGCCCTTTCTTCGGCTGGCCGAAATCGTGCGTTTTCACCACGTTCGGTGGGATGGCGGGCAAGGGGCAACGTTCAACGGATACCAGGTTCCGGCTTCGAGCCACATCCTGCACCTGGCCGACCGGATCGACGTTCTTTCGCTGGACGAAGAGGGTGGAATCCCGAACCCCTTTAAAATCCTCGATCGGATCGAGACCGAGCGGGACCGGACATTCAAGCCGGAAACCGTCGATGCTTTCCGCACTTTTGCCGCCAAAGAGTACATATGGTTGGATCTGCGCTCATCCAATCTCGATCGAATCCTCAGTGACACCCTTTCCGAACAAATCCTGGTACTCGACGATGAGAATATGTTGAGCTTCGCACAACTCCTGGCTCACCTGGTGGATTTCCGCAGCCGCTATACCTCGACCCACACCGCCGGCGTTGCGGAGACTGCACGTTTCCTCGCTGAGCACGTCGGCATGGATCGATCGCACTGCCGGCGGGTTCGTCTGGCTGGCTACCTCCACGATTTGGGAAAACTCGCCGTTGGGCGGGAAATTCTCGACAAGGAGAGCGGACTCAAGGAGCAGGAGTATGGGCTCTTGAAGGCCCACCCATATTTCACGCGGCGAATCCTGGAAACAATCAAGGATTTTTCTGACATCGCCATCTGGGCCTCCGCTCACCATGAACGGCCGGACGGAACCGGCTATCCCTTTCACGAAAGACACCAACCCATCGAGGCTCGAATCATTGCCGTCGCGGACGTATTCACTGCCATCACAGAGGACCGACCCTATCGCTCGGCCATGAATCTCAATGACGCGGCGAAAACCTTGCGGCAGATGTCTGCCAACTGCCTACTCGACTCCACTCTTGTTGAACTCGCTCTGACCCACCAACGCGAACTCGACGAAACCCGCCGATTGGCCCAGGCCGAAGCCTCCGAGCAGTACGCAGCCATCATGGCTCAGGCGGTATAGCGACTTATCCTCGAGCTGCTTCGTAAGGCGAAGCAAAAGGAGGATAAGTTGCGCTGTCAGCTGTCGGCTATCAGCTTTCAGCTCTTTGCCCGGGCATGCCCTGCCTTCGGCACGACTGCTTCGCAGGGGGCACACTACTGCCTGGAGCAATTAGAATCTGGCGAGAGCGTTGTCTGACTGAGAGCTGCCCGGCCCGGCCGGGTTGTTCACACTTCCCGACGGCTTTCCAGTGCCATCGCAAGGGTCAGGCGGTCGACGGCTGCCAGCTCACCACCAACAGGGATACCTGAGGCCGGACGGCTTATCTGTACCGGAAAATCCTTGAGCCTTCGGGCAATGTACAGGGCTGTCGTCTCCCCTTCGACCGTCGGGTCGGTGGCCAGAATGACCTCGTGAACTTCATCCGAACGAACTCGGTCGATCAAGGCGTCGATCGTCAAGTCCTCGGGGCCAACCCCGTGCAACGGTGAAAGGTGCCCCAACAGAGCATGAAACACGCCGTTGAACTGGTGGGTGGCCTCGACTGCCCATGCCGTTGTCGGCTCCTCGATCACCAGAATGACCCCCTGGTCACGACCGGGATCCGAGCAGACCGGACAGGGGTCGCTCTCTGTCAAAAGAAAGCACCGGGAACAATGGCAAACCGCCCCGCGAAGATCAGCCAAAGCCTGAGCCAGAGCATCAACCTCGCTCTCGTCGGCGACAAGCAGGTGTTCCACCAGTACCCGGGCCGTACGCGGCCCCACACCGGGCAGGCGCTCCAGATGAGACGCCAGACGGGTCACAGCCTCCGGCCTCAGATCAGGCACGCCGGATCCTCAATTGGGATCTCCGTCCGGCACTGCCGAGATCACCTCTCCTCCCAGGATCTTTTGAACCAGAACGACACCTGGATCCTCCAGAGCCGACCGCATCAGGGGGTCGTTACCCTCAATGCTCTCCGCCGGACCACCTTCAATTTTGATGGTCAACCGAGTCGACGGACCAAAGACCTCCCGGCACGACGCCTCAATTTCGCCGTGGTTCTCCTGGGCAAAAACCGCCAAAGCCTTGGTTTTGGTGGGAAATTCCATAACAACCTCATCACCGGAAACCTGAACTTCTGCACTCTCGACCGCCCCGGCAAGACGACGACGCCCACCGGCCCACAGAGCCGACGACAATCGCCCCCCCGGCGACGCCGATGCGTGTGCCCCGCCGGCAGATGGTGCGGGCGGCCCGTCCGACCCGGAAGCCTGGGTCTGGCCGCCGACCGCCGGAGGAAGCTCTCCGGCCAGGAGGGCTTCAACGCGCTGCACGGCAGGCCACCTCGCCAAGCGCAGGCATGCGACATCGAGGGCCAGTTCCCTATTATCGGCCGAACCGACCAGCGCTTCGTGCTCCAGCCACAGGCCGGCCATCCTGATCAGAGCGGCGGCGCCCAGGTCCGTTGCAACCCCAGAGGCATACTGACGCTGATCGTCGGGAAGATCCTCGGCGACATCGGCATTGACCACGAGGTGCAGCAAGAGCCTGAGGACCCGCCCAACCTCCTGGTACAAGACCCATGCATCGTGACCGGCCCGCAATTCCGAACGCAACATCCCGAGCCCACTCATGCCGTCGCCACCGGCAAGTGCACTGACCAGATCGATTACAACCTCGAATCGCGGCACACCGAGCACCTCGGCCACCGCATCGGCATCGATGGAATCTGCACTGAAACCCCGCATCTGATCGACCATCGACAGAGCGTCCCGGACACTGCCCTGGGCTGCTCGCGCCACCATGGACGCCGCATCTCGAGACAACTCGAACTGCTCATCGGCGGCAATGGCCAACAAACGCTCGACAATTTTCTCCAGTTGCACGGGCCGAAATTCCAGCTGCTGACATCGTGACAGGATCGTTGGTGGGATTTTATGCGTTTCGGTGGTCGCAAAAATCCAGAGAATATATGACGGCGGCTCCTCAAGGCTCTTGAGCAGGGCATTGAATGCATTCCTGGAGAGCATATGGACTTCGTCGACGATGATCACCCGGTAGCGATCTCGTGTCGGGTGATAGCGCATCATCTCCTGCAGCTCTCGGACGTCATCAACGCCGGTATGAGTCGCAGCGTCAATTTCAACGACATCCAGGCTGGAGCCGTCAGCAATTTCCTGGCAGGAAACACACTGGCAGCATGGTTCGGGGGCGGGCCCTTTTTCGCAGTTGACCGCCTTGGCCAGCAAGCGGGCAGCTGTGGTTTTCCCAACCCCCCTGATCCCCGAAAAGACATAGGCATGTCCCAGAGTCCCGGCCGAAAGAGCATTGTGAAGCGTCTGGACCACAGCCTCCTGACCGATGACATCGGCGAAGGTCTGAGGTCTCCAGGTTCGAGCAAGCACCTGATATGTCATGGGGAGAGTGTAGCCGAACCCGCCGGAGGGGGAGACGCCTGGATTGAACCAATCCGCCAAAGATCACGTATGATCGAACAGATCATTATTGATCGTCCGATTCAGGTGGAAACACCAAGGAGGAATACAATGCGTTATCTTGCCTACTTCCTACTTTGCACAGCTCTGATCGCTCCGGCGGCAACCGCCCCCGCCCTGACACCCGGGACCGATGTCCTGGTTCCGGCTGCCGGCAGGGTCTCAACCTGGATCACCGACCTCTACATTATGAACCCCGGCGCCGAACCGACGACCGTTACCGTTGCCTGGCTCGTTCGCGGGCAAGCCAACCCCAACCCGGCAGAGCTGACCTTCACGATCGGCCCGGGCGAAACCCTGACCCTGCCCGATGTCATCCTGGAAGATTTCGGTTTTGCCGCAGGGGACGGCGCTTTCAGGGTGACGGCAGACATCGAGGTTGTCGTCAATTCGCGGATTTACAGCGCACAAGACTCCGAGACATTCGGCCAGGGTTTCGAGGGCACGCCGATTGGCCTGGCAACCGCATCGGGCGGCCGGACGGACATTGTCGGCCTCAGCTCCAACTCGCAGTTCCGTACCAATGTCTATGCCTGCGCCGGACCTGACGGGGCCACCTTGGACATGGCGCTTGTCGCTCCGGATGGAACCGAGATCGCCACCAAAACCAAGAGCCTTCAAGCCTGGATGCCCTTCCTCAAGCGGATCGATCAACTGATGGCCAGCGGTGATTTCGACGATGGCACGCTTCGGGTCACCGTGAGGGACGGATCCGCCGTCGTCGGCGCCTCAAAAGTCGACAGCACGTCCTCCGACCCGACGACCCTCGAGGGCTCGGTATCGGCATCAGGCACGACTGACGTCAACGGCATTTACCAGTTCGCGATTTACGACAGCCTGAGCTATTCGACAGGCGGCAACCTGGTGGTCGAGGGCGGTGCGGTCGAGGCCCTGGACGGCACCTATACCAATTGGGACAAGCTGGACGGATCAGGAGACTCCGAATGTACCTGGCAATTCCTGTTCGGCTGGGGACTGGCGATCCCTGCCTCACTCGAGGACCTCGAAGATGGCGTCACCTTTTCCGATGACCACAGCAACTTTGGTCTTGGGGTCTTGACATACACGGTCGTAATGGAGATTCGTGACAACCTCTACGTCACCGGGACCATCGACGCCGTGGGCTCAGACTTTCCGGCTGGAGACGATGGCTGCAACGGCACCTTCCCGCAGTTGGTCATCTATGGCGGGAAAATGCCGGTGGAGTAGAAGTTCAACCCTCTTCAATCGCCTTTAACGTGTCGATGAACGCCTCAGACGAGGGCGCCTTGACCAAGCGCTCCAAAGCCCCATCCTGACGGGCCAACCGAGCCATCCGGGCCAAGCCGGCCAGGTGATCAGCCGCTGTCTTGGAATCACCGATCAGGCAGAACACCAACTGAATGGGGAATTGATCCACGGCAGGGTAAGCGAGGCCTCGTGGATGAACCGATACCGCCATCACCAAACGACCGACACCAGGAATCTGGGCATGAGGAATGGCCCATCCCTCCCCGATACCGGTTGAGAGCACCGCTTCACGTTCCTTCAACGATCGCTCGACAACAGCCCCGGACGCCACATGGTCCAGGTCCTCCAATCGCTCACCGAACACGCGGAACAGCTGATCCCTCCCGGTGACGACCGGGTCGATCAGCACGCTCTCCGGCTGAAGATGTTGAAAGAGAAACACGACTGAGGACCTCCGAGGAGGGTGTCATTGGTTATCGCCGCCACCCACCGGCGAGGGAGCATACGGTGGCATCGCTTCGGATGCAACGGGGTCAACCAAGCTTGGCGCCGGTGGTGGGTCGAGAGTTCCCCTTGGGGTCCAAGGGCCGCACCGCAAGAGACGCCTTATCGAAATCGTCGTACCGCCGATCAGCCCGAGGTTCTTCAAAGAGGTTTCTGCATATCGGCTGCATGTCGGTTCAAATCGGCACTCGACACCCAAACACTCGAACGCCCCGGAGAAAACCCCCTGGTAAAAATGGATCCCCCCGATCAACAATCGACAACTCAGTTGCTCGGACGCCTGCCAATTGATGTCGGTGAACAGAGTCCAAGCGGCGATCCCACAGACCAATACGATCAAGAATCGCCGCCATATGCTATGCCCGGGGTTAGAATTTATCGGCGAATTCACTGACCTTGGGCACGATGAATCGCTCGCCCTTGAGCCCCTTGAGGATACATACAACGTGAAGGACCAGAATCCCCAAAGCGAGGACCGGGATCAGGATTCCGATGAGGCAGCCCAATCCACCACTGATGGCGCCAAGAATCATCGTGACGATCTGCAAACCGATAAAGAGCACAAATTCGGCCGCCGTCAGCACCAGTCCGTGCTTCGCATGCCACTGGACCTCGGCATCGTTTTTTTCCACCAGGAATGGTATTAACGCCAGAATTCCCAGGTATGAAAGAACGATCATGATGGTCCGGTTGTCGCCGGCGGGGGCCGTCGACGGCTCTGGAGCCGGCTGTGCCGGCGGTTCCGGTGGCGGCGGGGGTGTTGCGGGTGCTTCCGGCGGGGGAGGCGGGTTGGCGCCTTGAGGGGTCTCGTCGGTCATCGAATGCTCCTGGTTCTCCGGCTCGAGCCGGGCTCTGAGATCTTGAAAATGGATCTTAACGTATCCGGAGTTATTCTCAACGGGATTTGACAATGTATATACGTGGATATCCGACAAATTTGCGGAGGTGACCCATGCAAATCTGCGGTACAAGAACCTTTACTGATGATTCAAAAGCGGAAACTCCCGAAGATCCAACAACCCACTCTCGACAATCAGACGAATGTCCCGATCTTTCGCCAGAATGAATGCACTGTGTTCCTCGGCCGGGCTGGCAATTGCCTTCTGAGTCAAAAAAAGCCCCAGAAATTCCGGGGCTCAATCGCCATAACGGCGAAGTATTGATGGTGACCCCAACGGGATTCGAACCCGTGTTGCCGGCGTGAAAGGCCGGTGTCCTGACCGGACTAGACGATAGGGTCGTATTGTTTCCTTCCGTCGGCGGCATCAGCCGACGGGTGGGAATTCTACCCTAAAATCTCTTTCAAGGGTAGCTCGTTCAAAAAAATGAGTGGTGAGCCGTGCTGGATTTGAACCAGCGACCTGCGGATTAAAAGTCCGATGCTCTACCAACTGAGCTAACGGCCCACACCGGCTGGCAAAAATACCGAAAAAGGAGCTCAGGGTCAAGCCTCTGACAGAATCTCCGCGATCCTGCGGGCCATCGGTGACCTACCCCGCGCCATGGTCTCCTCCCGCCGCGGCCCGGTTGACACCAAAGCAATCGGCACACCGACCTGATCCTCAAGGAACTTGAGATAGGTCTTTGCCCCCTCAGGTAGGCCCTCCTCTGAGACCAAGCTCTCAGTCGCACCCTCCCAGCCGGGAATGTCAACATAGCGCGGCATGACCTGGTCCAACAATTCTGCGTCGGGCGGCATGGTATCGATCACCTCTCCATCAGGTCCTTCGTAGGCCACACAGACCTTGAGTGTCTTCAGCCCGTCGAGCACGTCAATCTTGGTCAAGGCAAGGGCATCGATTCCCGCGGTCTCCACCGCATGACGAGCGGCGACGACATCGAACCATCCGCATCGTCTTGGGCGTCCTGTCGTCGTGCCATACTCGGCGCCACGGTCCCGGAGACCATCGCCGTCAGGCCCGAAGTCCTCGGTCGGAAAGGGTCCACTCCCCACCCTTGTGCTATAGGCCTTCATGACACCGAGAACCGGCCCAAGGTACCGGGGGCCGACGCCACAGCTTGCTGCTGCAAAGCCAGGCAGGCAGGACGACGAGGTGACGAAGGGGTACGTCCCCCAATTGAGGTCCAGCAAGACGCCCTGTGCGCCTTCGAACAAGATCGGATCACCACCGTCGGCGTGGCGTCGTATCTCTGGGCCGACCTCTCGAATCAGGGGCGCCAAACGTTGTGCTCCGGCCATGACTTCATCAACCGCAGCGTCAAGTTCGACGGGCTCGGCACCATAAAGAGCAACCAACTCTTCGTTGTGCTGCTCCATCAAGCGCCGAGCCGACTCTTCGAGCTTTGCGGGTGACGCCAGAGTCCAGGCCCGAAGACAGCGGCGCTGAGCAATATCCTGGTAGGCGGGCCCGATGCCACGCCCGGTTGTGCCAATCTTGCCTTCACCTCGACGCCCCTCACGGGCCAAATCCAGGGCTCTGTGAGTCGGCAGAATGATTGCTGCCCGTGGTGACAGGGAGAGTCGCCCCTCCACCTCGATGCCCTCGTCCCTCAGGCGATCGATCTCGGTCAGTAGTGCGGTCGGATCAATGACCAATCCAGCGCCCATGTAGCAACGAGTTTCTGGATGAATGATACCCGAAGGCACCAGG
Organism: Thermoanaerobaculales bacterium; assembly: GCA_029932545.1. Lineage (GTDB taxonomy): Bacteria > Acidobacteriota > Thermoanaerobaculia > Thermoanaerobaculales > Sulfomarinibacteraceae > DAOWGJ01. The sequence continues at coordinate 12,149 of JAOZPW010000041.1, forward strand.
TGCAGCGCAAACTTTCGCTCCCCGACTCGGACAGTATGGCCGGCATTATGACCGCCGTTGTAACGAACGACCGCCGGGAAAGCCCTGGACAGAAGGTCCACGACCTTGCCCTTGCCTTCGTCACCCCATTGACCGCCAATGACCATCATCGATGTCTGATCAACCACGCCTACCTCCGGCTCCTTATCAATCTCCAGCATTGAATCATACAAGAAAATGGACAAGAAAAACGGCCCACAGACGCGGGCCGTCAAATCATCAGGTGATTCAGCTCAGGAAACCAGGGCGGCTTCCAATCCGGTCCCAAAATATTCGCTGACGTCGATCTCGGTATCACGGAGCTTTTCGGGCGCCATTGCAAGATAGTTGTAGCGTTTGCCGAAGCTCAAAAGTGCTCTCTCCATCATTCGACGTCCTCGGTAGAGACGAGACATGACAGTTCCAACGGGTACCTCGAGAATCTCTGCGATCTCCTTGTAGGCGAAACCCTCGAGATCGGCCAGTAAAACGACCATCTTGTAGTCGTAGGGAAGCGAAACCAGGGTGTCCCGGACTTCGTGGTCGACTTCGTCAAAGAGGAAACCCTCCTCAGGGTTGGCGTTGACCACCGAGCCTCTTTCCATCAGCGTCTCTTCCAGACCTTCGCGCACATCGTCAAAATCCACCTTGCTCGGCTGAAGCTTGCGCTTCCGGTAGGTGTTGATGAAGGTGTTCTTCATGATTTTGAACAACCAGGCCTTGAGGTTCGTACCCTCGGCAAACCGCCCGTAGTACTTGTAGGCCTTGAGAAAAGTCTCCTGAATCAGATCCTCAGCGTCTTCAGCCGAACGAGTCATGCGCAAGGCGCTCTTGTAGAGCTGGTCCTTGAAGGGCAGTTCTCCCGTGCTGAAATCCCACTGCGTCGGTTCTGTTGTGGTTGCCATGTCGCTCTCCAATGCCCTGCAATGCTACAAAATTGAAACACAACTGTCAAGGAGATTTTTTAAAGATATTTTTAAAATGAATGATTCATTAATGAAACACACCAGATCAAAGACAAAAAACCCCGGGCGGACCCGGGGTGAGAACTCAAAAAGCTGGGTGTCAGCGCTGACGTTTCCTGCGACGTCGTGCAACCATAATCTTGTTCATGGCCAACGCGACCGGTGAGGCAATAAAGATCGAAGAGTATGTGCCGACGATGATGCCGATGAGCAGGACAAAGGCGAATGTATTAATGACATCGCCACCGAAGAGATAGAGGGTCAGAACGACCATCAAGGTCGTTCCCGAGGTAATGAACGTCCTGGAGAGGGTCTGGTTGATGGAATCGTTCATCTGTTTTTCAAGTTTCTCTCCCCGGTGGAGCTTGAGGTTTTCCCGAACCCGGTCGAAGACAACGACGGTGTCGTTGACCGAGTACCCGACCAGGGTCAAGAGGGCCGCGATCGTCGGAAGGTTGATTTCACGATGGAACAGCGCCAATGCGGACAAGGTGATCAACACATCGTGGAAGAGGGCTGCGACTGCGCCGATGCCGTAGGGCAACTGGAACCGCAACCAGATGTAGCCCAACATTCCCAATAAGGAGAACCACATAGCCAACTGGGCCTTTTTCTTGAGGTCGGCCCCAACGGTGGGCCCGACGTTTTCGGCCCCGAGCAGGGCAAACTCACCGGTGCCGGCGATCATCTTGGTATGGGCAAGAACCTGCGGACTGAGACCCTCGACTTGGTCAAGATCGTCAACCGATCTGAACATTCCTTGAAGCTTCCGGTAACCGAGAACGGCCTGCGCCGGAGCGCTATAGTGCTCTTTTCGGTCTTCGATATCTCCCAAGACTCCATCGGGGTCGTCATCCGCAAGGCGGTCGGCCAACTCCCTGGCACCCTGGGTATTGAGATCGAACACCCCATCGAGTCCCGAATCGTACTCCTCATGGAGGGCGTCGAGGATCGGCTTGGTGAAGTCGCCTTCGGCATCCCCGGGATTCTCGATGCGAATCAGGATCTCATGCTTCTCGACCTCGTCGAATCGCTGAATTTCCGGAGTCGCGTCCGTAATGGTCGAAAGAGCTTCACGGATTCGATCGAGGTCCGGTTCACCCTGAAACTTGACCGTCACCTGGGTTCCGCCGATAAAGTCGATGCCCAGGTTGAGTCCGGGCCCAAGAAACATATATGCCACTCCCACCAGGATGACGGCTGAGGAAAGGCCCAGGGCAATCTTCCGGTAGGAGAGAAACGAAATGTTGGTATCACCAATGATGCGCATTGTTGCCTCGCTCACACACTCAGGGTCTGCACACGGTCTTGCCCGTGCATCAGAATCATGTACAACGTTCTCGATACAAATACGGCCGTGAACATGCTGGCCAAAATACCGATCGACAAGGTCACGGCGAATCCTTTGATCGGACCGGTTCCGAATTGAAACAGAAAGAGAGCCGCGATCAAGGTCGTAATATTGGCGTCCAGAATGGTCCCAAAGGCTCGCCCGAATCCGGTGTCAATGGCCGCGCGAACGGTCTTGCCCACCTTGAGTTCTTCACGGATCCGCTCGAAAATCAGCACGTTGGCGTCAACGGCCATGCCGATGGTCAAGACCACGCCGGCGATGCCGGGAAGGGTCAAGGTGGCTCCGAAATAGGCCATCGCACCCATCAACAGCAACAGGTTGAGAATCAGGGCCAAGACGGCATTGATACCGCTCAGCTTGTAGTAAATCACCATGAAAAGCATGACCAGGATCAGTCCGGCCACGATTGCTCGGAGTCCACGGACTACCGAATCATGTCCCAACGATGGGCCGACCGTGCGCTCTTCCAAATAGATCAACCTTGCCGGCAACGCGCCTGCCCGTAAAACCAGGGCGAGGTCTCCGGCTTCCTCGATTGAGTAGTTGCCCTCGATCACGCCGGAATCCGTGATGCGGGCCCGGATGACCGGGGCCGACATGACTCGGTCGTCGAGGACAATCGCCATCGGGGTGCCGATGTGACTCTCGGTGAAGGCGCCAAATTTGTCGGCAGCGGACGGCTGCAGGTCAAAACGCACATTGGCCTGACCATATTCGTCCTGGCTTCGGCGTGCAGTTCGCAGCTCACGGCCTGTGACAATCGCGACCTTTTTAACCAGGTAGAAATCTCGTCCGATAACCTCTCCCTCGAAGCCGGTCCGGTTGCCCGGGAGGATCTCGTTTTCGGGCGACAGGGAGCCGCCGGTCGCCTGCAGAAGGCTTGCACGATCCGGCGCCGGCCCACCCAGGACCTCTTTGAACTGTAAGAACGCAGTCTTGGAGATGATGTCCTTGACCCGCTCGGGATTATCGACGCCGGGCAACTGCACCAGGATGCGGTCGCCATCGATGCCCTGGCGATTGATTCGGGGTTCGGCCACACCGAATTCGTCGATCCGGTTGTTGATCGTTTCCAGCCCCTTGCGCACCGCCTGATCTCTGATCATCTTCTCGGTATTGGCCTTGAACTTCAAAGTCCACGAGTCGGCGCCACGCTGAACATCGTAGTCGCCGAAGTAATCGAGCACGATCTCACTGAGCACCGCTCGATCAGCGCCGGCCGGAACATCGAAGGTCATGCTCAGGTCTTCGGGATCCGAAATTGCAGTCCCCAAGGTGATGCCCTGCTCTTCGGCCACCGAAACCAAACGCAGACCTGCGTCGTCCAACTCGGCCTTGACGGCGTCATCGGTCTGGACCTGGAGCACCAGGTGAACCCCACCTGAGAGGTCGAGTCCATAATTAATGCGCTCCGAGGGCGGATAGATCGACCATGCGGCCAGACCCACCACGATCAGAATGAGCACGATTCTATAAATAATTTTCTTGTCCACTCTCGCCTCCACTCAAGACCTGTTCAAACCGATCGACCGCCGGCTGATTACGGCACGAGCATACTCACTGTTTTTTCAAGACCCGTCTTCACCGTCGGCCAATCCGACCACGGCACTTTTGCTGATTCTAAGTTTCTGATTTTCGCTGACCTTGACCATCACGGTGTCGTTCTCGACGTTGGCCACCGTTCCATGGACACCACCGGATGTCACGACCCGGTCGCCCTTCTTGAGGGACGCAATCATTGAATCCTTCTTCTTCTGCTGCTTCTTGGCCGGCAGGATGACGATGAAATAAAACACCGCCAACACCAGCAGCAGCGGCAACATCATTCCAAATGGGCTTCCGCCCGCTGCTTCTGCTCCCATGTTCACCTCCGTGGGGCTATTCCCCTTGCCCCAATTCCCGGTTCGACTGATATCTTTCCCGGTACTCGCCGTAGCGGCCCGCCATAATAGCCTCCCGAGCCCCTCGCATCAAGGAGAGAAAGAAGTAAAGGTTGTGAATCGTCAACAACACGACCGATGTCGCTTCTTTCGAGATGAAAAAATGCCGTAATGCGCCCTTTGAATACCTGGCACAGGTCGGACAACCGCAGTCGGGATCTAAAGGCCTGTCATCGTCCGCCCACCTGGCGTTCTTGATCACTACCTCACCCCGTGAGGTAAAGGCTTTGCCCGTACGGGCCGACCGAGTCGGCAAGACGCAATCGAAGAGATCCACACCGCAGGCCACCGCATGCAGGAGGTCTTCCGGATAACCGACACCCATCAGATAGCGGGGGCGCTCACGGGGGAGCATCGGCGCACAGAAATCAACCGCCTCGTGAAGAACCTCGGACGGCTCACCAACCGCCAGGCCCCCGATCGCATAGCCGTCAAACGCCATCGACGCCAGTTGCTCACTGCACCGGCGCCGGATGCCGGGATCCACTGAGCCCTGCTGGATGCCGAAGAGCCCACCGGCCCACCCGCCTGCCTCCCGTCGTTCCTCGGCACGGCTCAAAGCCCTTCGGGCCCACCTGAGGGTCCTGTCGACAGATGGAACAATGGCCGACGGTTCCACCGGGAAGGGCAGACACTCGTCAAGAACCATGGCCACATCGACCCCGAAATCGGCCTGGGCATCGACGACCGACTCCGGCGAAAAGGAGTGAGTACTGCCATCGATGTGTGACTGGAACACAACGCCGTCTTCATCCAGCGCCCGACGACCCGCCAGGGAAAAGACCTGATATCCGCCAGAATCGGTCAGAATCGGTCCTTCCCAGCCCATAAGACGGTGGATGCCGCCAAGTCGGACCATTCGCTTGACTCCCGGGCGCAATACCAGATGGTAGGTATTCGACAGTACCATCTGCGGCCCCAGCCGGTCCAACTCCCACCCGGCGACACCCTTGACCGTCCCGCAGGTCCCGACCGGCATGAAGGCCGGGGTTTCGACCACACCATGAGGCGTCGTCAGAGACGCTGCCCGTGCCGTGGTGGTCGGGTCTTCATGGGTTACCGTGAAGGGAAGAAGGGCCGCCACAGTCAGTCAGGCAGGTTAATGTCGTTGACCCGAACATCGTCGCCAAGTACCAGTTCGAAGATTTCATCCGGGATCTCGGTATTGGCCTTGAGATCAGTGAACTCGTAGCGGGTCGAATCCCCGTCCGCTTCGAGGTATTCGACGACAACGGGCAACAACAGGTTACGGTCGATTTCCAGCCGCACCTGGGCCAATTTTCGCTTGAGAGTTCGGTGAATGGGCTTCAGTGTCAGAACAAAGGGCTTGGGCGCACCTCGATCCGACAACGTCATACTGAATTGAACCTTGAGTTCATCCAAAGGCTGCGTCCCGGCAAGGACCCTGACGAATCGACTGTGCTTCTTGGGCACCGTGATCCTCTCGGCGACACCGTCATCGGGTCTGAATGTCGTCAGTGTCTCCCCGACAAAGAGCACAATCATCTCATCCGGCGCTTCGTAGTCCCAGCGAGCCCTGTCCGGGGCCTTGAACCGGAAAAGACCCCTCGAGGTCACCGGTTCCAAAAGCAGCTCCGAACTCTTGTCCTGGACAAAGGCGGACTTGAGACTTATCAGTGCCCGTTGGCGCTCGACGACGAGGTCGACCAACGCGTCGACCTTGGCGCCGCCACGCAGCCCATCCAAGGCCTCGATACCACGGGGTTCATCGGCCGCAAATACAGCAGAACTCACGACACAACAGAGAAATACGACAACGGAAGAGATCAGTAAATGACGCACGGCG
>JAOZPW010000269.1 GCA_029932545.1 Thermoanaerobaculales bacterium
TTATAAGTTCGTTCAGGTTGGTGGCAAAATGCTTCAAATCGAGACTAACTGCGGGCCCTGAAGGACCCGCCTACAGACTCCAAGTCGTTATGGTTCAGAGAGTTCAATGTAGGCGCGTCCTTCAGGGCGCGCGGATGTGCAACTCCCAACCGCCACTCGACACCGCCAACCTGATTCAGGGGATAGGTATGGCCCGATCTTCTCGCCGGTTTTCGATTGACTTGACTTCAAAACAAAGTCAGGATATTAGTTCGTATACGAAGGATATATTATGATTCCTCCGAAGACCAAATCACCGCCGGAATGTTTCACCTTTATGCTGGCCAAGGCGTACCAGAAAGCTCATGGCCACTTCCGCAAGACGCTGGAACCGTTTGGTCTTACCAATATCCAACACGCTGTGCTCGAGGCGCTTTGGTATCAAGACGGCCAAACAGCCGTCGAACTCGGCCAGCTCCTGGTGCTCGACAAGGCTACTCTTTCGGGAGTATTGGCGAGAATGCAGGATTCGGGTTGGACAGAACGGCGGCCTGACCCGAGCGATGGGCGGGTGATGCGCGTTTTTGTGACTGCCCGTGCCGAGCACGCCAGAGAGCAATTGATAGCCGCGAGAGAGGCGTCCGACAAAGAGATCTTGAGCCGCTTCAACCTCGAGGAGCAACTGTTGCTCAAGCGGTTCCTCATGGCGCTGATGACCCCATAGAATTCTATTCGTATACGAACCGATTTGTTGTGACCGAACCAAGGGATGAAGGAGCCGACAATGTTGTTCAACCCCGCGACCGAATCGTTTGAATCTCGTGACCCGCGCACCCGGGAGATCATGAAACTGACAGTCGAATTTTTTGAAAAAAAGGGGAAAGCACAGCTCAAGGAAGATGACCACGAGCGTCGCTGGTATCGCGACTTCATCGACTTCATCAAAGACAACCGAATTTTTTCAACCCTGTTGACGCCCCCTCAATACAACATCGATGATCCTGAAGCTCGTTGGGACACCAGGCGCAACTGCGATTTCAACGAGGTCCTGGGCTTTTACGGGTTGAACTATTGGTACGCATGGCAGGTAAGCATCCTCGGTCTGGGGCCGTTGTGGATGGCTGATGGTGAAGCCATTAAACGGATTACGGCTGAGAAACTACGAGATGGCGGGGTCTTCGGCTTTGGATTGTCGGAGAAAAACCACGGCGCCGATCTTTACTCGAGTGAGATGAAATTGACGCCAATGCCTGATGGCAGCTTCAGGGCTGACGGCGACAAATATTACATCGGCAATGGCAACGAGGCTGCCTTGCTGAGCGTGTTTGGCAAGAATTCCGAAACCGATGAATATGTCTTTTTTGCAGTCAAGACAGACCACTCCGACTACGAAGACGTCAAGAATATCGTCAAGTCGCAGATGCACGTTTCGGAGTTCGCTCTGAGGGGTTACCCGGTCAGCGCCGACGAAGTTCTCGTTTCGGGGCCGCGTGCCTGGGATGCCGCATTGAATACTGTCAATATCGGCAAGTTCAACCTGGGATGGGCATCGATCGGCATCTGTACGCACGCCCTGTACGAAGCCCTCAAACATGCCGCCAACAGAGAACTTTACGGGAAGTACGTGACCGATTTCCCCCATGTCAAACATCTGCTCACCGATGCATACACACGGCTTGTCGCCATGCGTCTTTTCTCCACACGGGCAAGTGACTACATGCGCGTGGCATCGGCGAAGGACCGTCGATACCTCCTGTACAACCCGATGGTCAAGATGAAGGTAACGACCCAGGGCGAGGAGGTTATCAACAATTTGTGGGAGGTTATTGCAGCAAAAGGATTCGAAAAGGACACGTTCTTCGAGATGGCTGTCCGCGACATTCGCGCCCTTCCAAAACTCGAAGGCACCGTGCACGTCAACATGGCGCTGGTCGTGAAGTTCATGGCGAATTTCCTTTTCAACCCGGCCGAGTATGACGAGGTGTCACCGCAAACCCAGGCCGCGCATGATGCCTTTCTATTTGACCAGGGACCGACCCGTGGCCTGGGGGCAATCCAATTCCACGATCCCGAGATCGCATATGGCTCGATTCAGCTGCCGAACGTCGAAATATTCAAGACTCAAATCAAGGCCCTGAAAGCCCTTCTCAGCTCGAGCCCACCGGACAAAAATCAAAAACGCGACATGGACTTCCTGCTCAGTCTTGGGGAACTCTTTTCCCTGGTCGTCTACGGTCAGCTGATTTTGGAAAGCGCCAAGCTTCAAGATGTTGATAATCAACTGCTCGACCAGATCTTTGATTTCATGGTTCGGGATTTTTCGCTCCACGCGCTCAATCTCTATTCGACAACCTCAACGACTTCAGAGCAGGCTGATCATTGTCTGAAGATGATCCATCGCCCCGCAATCGACGAGTCTCGTTTTACTTCAGTGTGGGAGCGCTTCGTATTGGTCCAGAAAGACGCGTATGAGATGAGCCCGTAGCTCCACCTTTGATTCTTCTTTCGTTGAACCAAAGAAACTGGGCTCACCGGCCGAACACCCCTGTGGCGTGCGTTCTCGAGCTGTGTGGGCGCCTGCGGATTACATCAGATAGAACGTCGACCGAAGCGTCTCGTACACCCCAATGCCGATGAAGACTACCGCAGTGATCCGACGGGCCCAGATTTCAAAAATCTGGACTCGGTCCAGAGCCTTTCCCAACCATCCCGCGCCGGCGGCAAGCAGGACGGCAAAGGCGGCGACGGGCAGGGCCGTGCCGACGCCGAACAGCGTGGGAAGTACCAACGGGGACCCACTGTCCGCCGCGAGCGGCACCAGGCTGCCGAAGAAGAGTCCCGCCGATACCGGGCAGAAGGTCAGGGCGAAGACGATGCCGAGCAGGCCCGCACCCCAGACTCCCCAACGATCAACCCGGCTCTGCAGGCCGTCACTGACTCCGAAGCTGGGCATACTGAACTTGAGTACACCAAGGAGCAGGAGACCGACGGCGATCAACAACGGTCCCAGTGCCCGGTGAAGTCCACCCTGCAAAAAACTGGAGACAGCGACCACGGACATCAGGGACCACACCGCTGCGGCGCCGAGAACGACATAGGCCAGGGTTCGTCCCACGACGTAGAGCCCTCCCGAAAGAAGAATGGCCCGAGTGCTTCCCACCTGTCGCCCGACATAGCTGACGGCCGCAATGTTGGTGGCCAGAGGACACGGACTGATCGATGTCAGAATTCCCAGCCACAGGGCCGTCCCCATGGCCGCAACATTGGGATCCATCAGCCCTGTCCGAGGAAGCCGCGCGTGGAATCCTCAACGTACTTGACGAAGACGTCCTTGTCACCAACCAGTTTCCACACATCCTTGAGGTTCTCGAAACGAACGACCTTGCCGTCCCGATATTCGACCAGTACCACGGCCTTGGTGACCAACTCAAAATCGGTAACAAAGTGTTTGTTGGCTTTCTCGTCGGTGTTGAGGACCTTCCAGGAGAGCGTCCCCGCCGCCAGCTCATCGGCAAACGCCTCGGAGATGGCCTCCTGGGAGTAGGCCTCGAGCTTCTTACAGGTTGCGCACCGGAAGTTGCCGTGAAAATAGTAGGCGACGAATTCAGACGCCTGAGCAGTGTCACCGGCAGTTGCCGATGCCGACGGCCCCTCGGCCGAGGCCGGGATCGAGACGATTGAGAATCCCAGACACACGGTGGAAAGAACGAGCGTGGACAACAGTATCTTTTTCATCAGAGCCTCCTATGCCAGCATTGACTTGATTTCGTCGAGAGCGGGGACCTTGCCCTGGATTTTCAACTCCCCATCGACGACAAGGCCCGGGGTCATCATCATGCCATATTTCAAAAACTCCTTGAGATCCGTTACCTTCTCGAATTCGTACTCGATTCCGATGTCATCTGCGGCCTCCCGGGTCAGTTTGGCCAGGGTCTCGCAGCGCGGACACCCAGGGCCCAGAACAATAATCTTTTTCATGACAAACTCCTTTTTTACACTTCAAAATCTCTGATGCAGTGCGGTTTACGCAATGAAAACTCCAAAAATTAATCCAGTGGCGGTAGCCATCACAACCACCAGGCCGACATAAACGCCGGTTTTCTTCCAACCGATCACGCTAGCGATGACGATCATGTTGGGCAGGGACAAGGCGGGTCCGGCAAGAAGCAGGGCCAGAGCCGGCCCGGGACCCATGCCCGCACCAATCAATCCCTGCAGGATCGGCACCTCGGTCAGGGTCGCGAAGTACATCAGGGCGCCGGCTACCGAGGCGAAGAATGTGGCCCCAATCCCGTTTCCCCCGACCGCATCGGCCACCCAGGCCGAAGGGATCAGCCCCTCGTTCCCCGGGCGGCCCAGAAGGAGCCCGGCGACCAGTACGCCGCCAAGCAGCAGGGGCAAAATCTGTTTGGCGTAGCCCCAGCTCGACGCGAACCACTGTCCCAGTTCACCATGATCTCGCGCCGTAACGATGCTCAAACCGATCACGCCGGCGAAGAATGCGATTTCTGGGTGGGTGGGTGCCGCGAGCCCCAGCATTACCACCGGCACTGCAATCGCCGCTGCCTTCAGCCGGGCCAGGCCGAACCAGCGAACAAGAACCACGCCAAGCGCGGCGGCGGCGATCGAAGTCAGCCACCATTTCGCGCGAAATATACCGAACCAGAGACCCGTCGGGTCTGCAGGCCGAGCCCAGTTGGCAAAGACCAGGATGGCTACCTGGGCGCCGAAGAAGAGTGCGGTTTGGCCCAACGGGCGTACATCGTCGGGATCGGGCATCGCCATGGCAACCTCGGTCCTTGCCTTCTCCGACCGTTTGAAAATCAGAGCCATCAGGGTGCCGACAACAACGGCAAATAGCACGGCGCCGACGGCTCGGGCTACCCCAAGTTTGGCGCCAAGAACACTCGCGGTCAGCACGATGGCCAACACGTTGATGGCCGGTCCCGAGTACAGGAATGCGGTAGCCGGCCCAAGACCTGCGCCCATCTGGTGGATGCCCGCAAACAGCGGCAGCACGGTGCATGAGCACACGGCAAGGATCGTACCGCTGACTGCTGCCACACCGTAGGCGACGGCCTTGGGCGCTTTCGGTCCCAGGTATTTCATGACCGCGGCCTGACTGACGAAGCTGGCGATGGCCCCGGCGATGAAGAAGGCAGGGATCAGGCAGAGCAAAACGTGTTCGCGAGCA
>JAOZPW010000270.1 GCA_029932545.1 Thermoanaerobaculales bacterium
TCAGACCCATTCTCCTCCCGGCCTTGTTGGTGCTGTGGCTCTGCGGGGCGGTCACGGTCAGGGCGCGCAAAGCCCTGGTGCCCGGGATACTCGGCGGCAGCGCCGTGATCGTTGCAGCCGTGGCGGTCATGGTTCACCTGGAGGGTGGCTGGTCGGACTTCCTCCGTTCCTTTGCCGTTCATGCTTCCAGCCATGCCGCGAGACTCCACCTCAACGGTGGGGGTCTTGCCGACCTGGGACTCGTCAAGGGGGTTGGTGGTCTCATTGTGGCTGCCGTTCTGGCCGGTGTTGCGGCCTGGGGATTGGTAATGTGGGGTCGTCGGGTCGGTCGGGGCGCCGTGGTTTCCTGGATCCTGATCCTTTCGGCTCTCATCGGGCCACTGCTCTTCTTGCAGAATCGAACCTATGCCCGGTATGCGGTACCCGTGCAACTGGCGGCCGCGCCTCTGGTGGCGGGGGCTCTTGGAGCTCTGCCGGTGGCGCCCGTTGCCGTTTTCCTGGTGGGCATCGCCGCAGGTTCCGCTTGGTGGTCCCGGCCATTGCTCGATGAGCAGCACCGAACCCGGTTGGCGGCGTGGGATGCCATCGTCGACGCTGAGGGGACCGCAAGACGCTCCGGTTGGGCGGTCGTCGTCGATCCGGAGGTCCATCCCTTCGCATCCTACCGTTGGCATGTCCTGGAGGCCCGGGGCCGGGTGACCCCAACGCTGGAATTGTCACCTCGGGCCCCGGAAGGATGGGCCGGCGTCGATCGGCCGTGGGTTGTGGCGGCCGTCCACCCTGAGCTCTACCTGCCCTCCATCACCGCGCGGGAAACCGCGTATGGAGAGGTGTCTCCCCGGCTGGAACGGATGAGTCAACAGCGCTTTTTGCATGCATTGGTGATCGAGAATCCACCGTTGCCGGTCGGGCAGTGGTGGAGTCGTGCGGAACTCGAGGACGGCACGCCCTTCATGTGGGCAGGTCCCGAGGCGGAACTGTGGTTGCCCCCGGTGCCGGCGGGAACGCTGGTCGGCCTCGACATCAGGCCTGCTCCGGGCGACGCCGAGTTGCTCGTTTCGCTCAATGGGGAGGACGAAGTCCGGCTTGCCGGACGGTCTGATCGTCGATTGGTCTGGTTCCGGTGTCGCCCGGAGCATGAGGATCGACCTCTCATTCTGCGCCTGGATCGTGCCCGGGGATATGCCCCGGGCGAATCCGACCTGAGGCAGTTGTCCGCTCAGGTATTCAGTCCCGTCGTAAGGCCTCTGGGCCTGGCCTATGGAGGGCCGGTTGCAGCTTCATGGGACCGGGAGGCGCTCAGGCTTGTCATCGATGGAAGCTACGGCCCTGAACTTTTCGGCAAACATGGTTCCGGAATCTGGTTGAAGCGCGAGGCCCACCTTCGAATCATGATTGACGAACCCGGCGCCTTGACGTTGTCGCTGCGGTCTCCGAGGCCGACGAATCCTCACCTCGTCGTAGATGTCGAAGGCGCGGTCTCCCGCTCCGAAGTTGATTTTCTCAAAGGGTCGGCCGAGGTCGTCATTGAATTGGATCCAAGGGAAGTGGAAGATGGCGTTGCGGAGATCTCGCTGACCAGCGAACCCTTCGTGCCGTCAGAAGCAGGCCGTGGTTCCGACACGCGAGAACTGGGCGTCGTGTTGACAGCCGTGCGATTCCGGCCATTCGACCCCGGACCGTTGTGCTGGTGGGAGTAAGGGAGAGGGGGAGCAAGGGAGAGGGGGAGAGGGGGAGCAAGGGAGAGGGGGAGAGGGGGAGCAAGGGAGAGGGGGCAAGAATACCAACGCTCAACGCCGAAGGAGGGCCCTCGGCCGTCTCTCGATCTCCCTCATTGATTGTGCGGCAAGCTGATAGCTGAGAGCTGATAGCTGATAGCTGATAGCTGAGAGCTGAGAGCTGAGAGCTTCCCTACGCCGGCAGCTTCTCCCAGTCCGACCGCGGTGCATCCATCGCCAGAGCAAGACCGCCATCGGCGCCCTGGAAGATCGGGTCCTCTGCAATCTGGACCGTGCCGCCGCCGTAGGCCCTCAGGGAGGCCTCCAGAGCGTCCCCCAGTCCAGGCATGGCCGCCGTGCCGCCGGCCAGGATGACGTTGTTCCGGATGTTCTCCTGAAATTCCGGCTCGACCGAGGCGATCAGGTCCAGCATCGTCTCGGCGACGGGGGGAACGAGAGATTCACAGGCCAGTTTGAGCGCCGAGGAGATGTCGAATTCAGTCGGTTTGCCTTCGACAGGCACTGTCACTTTCACCGGTTTCTTCGAGTTTCCGACAAAGCCGAAATCTTCTTTCCATGACCTGGCAGAATGGATCGAAGCATGCAGGTTTGGGTGCTCCTCTTCGAGGGCCTTGAGAAGCTGATCGTCCACCCAATCGCCGGCGTTGGGCAGGGTCCGTTGGTCGTCGTCGGTCGGATACCGCCCCTGCATGACGCAGAAGTCTGCCGTTCCGGCGCCGATGTCGACGACCATCGCGTTGAGCAGGGCATCGAGACTGTAGGCGACGGCGAAGGGCTCAGAGACGATGATCAGGTGGTCGACAAACCCCCTGATTGCCTCTCTGAGGTGTTGGCGGTTGACGCGAAGTGCCTCTGCGGGCACGCCGATAACGGCGCGAACCTTTGCACCGTCGGCGTGGGCCTTTGCGACGCCGGACACATCCATTAAATGGGAGATCAATTCACGGACCGCCAAGACATCCTTCTCCGATCCCTCTTTGAGCAGGCCACGCTCCAATGGGCGGTGAAGGTCCAACATTCTCCGGTTCTCCAGAGCGTCTTTCCCAACCAGGACCTCTTGTTTCAGAACCTTTTTAGCAACCATGTCCACCGGCCAGCCGACAAAGCTCTCAACCATGTGGTGCTCGCCGTCCGAGGTCGAAATGGAGCTCTGAGAAGTTCCCAGGTCAATGCCGACGAAGATTTCGTTCTTGTTCTGATTCATCCTTGGTCTCCTTGGGCCGGAGCGGTCCCTCCGACGATTTGGGCGTATTTGAGGATGCCGTCGGCCAGACCCTCGACGATGTGCTGGCGGTAGGCGGGAATAGCGAGCAATCGAGCTTCGTATTCGTTGGACAGGCAGGCAACTTCGGCCAGGACTGCCGGCATGTCGGTTGCGACGAGGACGACAAAGGGCGCCGACATCACTCCTCGGCTGTGAGCCTGGTCGTTCTGGTGGCGAAGGACCTCGAACAGTGAGCCTTGAATGGACTCAGCAAGACGCCGGCTCTCGCTCCGGCGGAGGTCCGCGTAGATCCCGTCGAGCAGACGGCGGGTGTCGGCAACGGTGTAGCCGGATTCTCGGTTTTCCTGGGATGCAAGATCAGTCAGGAAGGGGTCGTCCGACGGGCCGAGAAAGTAGGTCTCGAAACCGCGAGCGGATCGATCGGGCAGCCAGTTGACGTGGATCGAGACGAAAAGGTCAGCTCGTGCGGCATTGGCGCGCCCGGCCCGGTCGGCAAGAGAGACTTCGACGTCGTCATTCCGGGTCAAGGTGCTCTCGATACCAACCTCGGCGAGAACGGCACTGAGCCGTCTGGCCAGATCGAGGGTCAGGTCCTTTTCCAGCATACCGAACTGAAGCGATGTCCCGCCGTCGCGGCCGCCGTGGCCGGGATCGATGGCCACGTGCCGTACGCCAAGCGGAATTGTTCCACTTACCAGCGTAGCGGCTGCAAGGGCAGGCAGCACGACGCCCGAGCGGTCGCCTGCCGAGGCCGAATACGAGGGTTGATTCAGGGCCCGAGAAGGTGTCACGACGTCTTCCCGGGCGGTAGCCGTAGTCGGTCTGATCGTCAGCAGGCCTGCCGAGGTGGCAATGGCCGCTCCAACCATCGCCGATCCGAAGATCCAGCGTTTAATCCGTTGCCGGCGTCGAGTGCGATCGCGGCCGGTGGTGCCCAGGGGTTGATCGCTCAACAGGTCGACGTTCTCGTCGATGGCGCCCTGAAGCAATTTCTGCCGGAATCGGGCATTGATTTTTTTGGGTCTTTTCGGCCTGGTCCTCTCCTTGGGGGAGCGTGTGTCGGCGCCGGCTTGAGGCGCCACTGACGGTGAGAGGGGGTGGCGATCAGACATACAATTCATCGTACCACTTCGGAGGCCGAAGGGTTTGATTCCGATGGCTTGTTCGTCGTCGTTTGGCCCCAGGCCCAGAGAAAAGGTCCAAAGCTGGGGAGCTGTTTGAGGGATGTGAACGGAGATTCCCATTGTCAAGCAGGAAGGACCGGACTAACGTAGAACTGGGTTTGGAGGATTCATGAAAAAATCTAGAGCCGCCGTGTTGTTTGTTGGAATCCTCGGAGTAGTGTCTATCACCGTTGCGGCAGGGCCCTTCACGGGAAGTTGCACTGCGGTTCTCGACGGCGATACTATTCAGGTGAGCCGGGCGGAGGAAATATTCACGGTGCATCTCATCGCAGCCGATGCGCCGGAAATGGCCCAGCCTTTTGGTGAAGAGGCTGCGGCTTTCCTCGAGGGTCTGGTCCTTGGGGGAGAAGTAACGATCGATCGGGTTTCCGATGTTGACTCGTCTGAGATGAGCGCCCGTGTATTGGTCGGTGATCTTGACCTTGCCCTCGCAATTCTCGAGGCAGGCTTCGCATGGCATGACACCATTCATGACAGTCAGGAAGAGCTGGTCCTGGCCGACATTATCTCCAGAAGTTCGAAACGGGGCCTGTGGGCAGATCCTGAACCCGTGCCTCCCTGGGAATGGCGTGAGTTGCATACGACCGTGGTTTCGAGACAGACATCCAAACCTCGAAGACTGGCCGACATGGCGGCCGGAGTGAACCTCAAGAAGAATGAGGATGGCAAGGCCGTCATTACTCAGCCAACGCCAAGTGCTGCCGGGAGAGCGGGTGGTACTGCGAAAGGCTCGACCGCTTCTGGCGATGGGTTGTACTGTTGTTGTGAACTGCACACACTTGACGCCGACGAGGTCGAGAGCGGCGGTGATTACCAGGTCGTCTACGATGTTATCGAGAGATATACCTGCGAAAATGCTTTTGCTTCGATCGATCACAATACCAACGCTGCGAGGGTATTCAAGGGGTGTGTCAGCGATGTTTACTGCGGCACGCTTCCTTAGCCCGTACTTCTCACCAATGATCTGCTACGGCGCGAAATACGCAATAATCTG
>JAOZPW010000271.1 GCA_029932545.1 Thermoanaerobaculales bacterium
ATGACGACCATGTCGAGCTGAACTCCCCCCACGGCATCGACGCCGTTGTCGACGAATTGCTTCGAGCTAGAACCTGAGGGTATTCCTGAGGGACTTTCGGGCCACGCTTCAGGACCCGCTCCTCCTTCGATGTTGGACGTTCAGCCCCTATTGACCCCTTTGACCTTTTGACCTCTTCGACCTCCTTGATTTGACGTTCCTGTACATGTCCAATATCCTGTACAGGCCGACTCATCAGAAGAGAGTCATACGGAGGTGTTCATGCGCGCAATTTCCTATACCGCAGCCAGGGCCAATCTTGCAGGCACCATGAAAAAGGTCTGCGACGACCATGATCCGGTCATTGTGACCCGAAAAAATAATGAATCCGTAATCATGATGTCGTTGGAGGATTTTGAATCGCTCAAAGAAACGGCGTATCTCCTTCAGAGCCCCAAGAATATGAGACGACTTCTGGAGTCCTTTGAAGAGCTCGAGGCCGGCCGAGGTCAACAACGAAATCTCGCTGAATGAAACTCATCTTCTCCGAACATGCCTGGGATGATTACCTCCACTGGCAGAAGACTGACAAGAAGACTCTGAAACAAATCAACAACCTGATACGTGATATTCAACGGAACAAATACGAAGGTATTGGAAAACCGGAGCCGCTGAAATACGCCTTGTCCGGCTATTGGTCCAGAAGGATCAACAGCGAACATCGTGTCGTCTACAAAATCGAAAACGACGCCATCCTGATCGCCCAGCTCCGATACCACTATTGATCCCCCACAACATTCCTCCAAGGCCTCCCTTCATTCATTTTCAGCTGAGATGCGGGGCAGGAGCCCCGCGCTCCTTAAATCCCGCCTGCTTTCTCTCTTTGTGCCTCTATGTGCTTTGTGGCTCTTCCTTCTTTGCGTCTCTGCGTCTCTGCGTTAATTTCTTCTTCCGGCGCCCCTTGCCCACCGGTCCAAAATCAGCGACACTTCATAGATGGATGAAATGGAGTCCCTCCGCCTGGATATCTGGCTCGACGTCGCCTGCTTGTTCAAGACCCGGTCCCAGGCCCAGGCAGCCTGTAAGCGGGGTCGAGTCGACGTCAACGGCCAAAATGGCAAGCCGCATCGGGTGATCCGGCCGGGCGACAGGATTAATATTTCTCTGCCCGGCGGAGGCAAGCGCATCGTCGTAGTCAAGACTCTGACGGACAGGCACATTCCCAGGGCCCAAGCCCGTGAACTCTTTGACGACCTGACTCCGAAACCAACGCCGGAAGAACTCGAGCTTCGAAAACTCCAGCGCCTGTCCACTCCCGTACCCCGGGTTCACGGCGCCGGGGCCCCAAAAAAGAAAGAACGCCGAGAACTCCGCCGAGCCAAGGAAGGCTGGGCGGAGGAATGAAAGGGAAAATGACATGAACACAACACCAACCTGGGATCTTCTGGTCCTCGGAAAATCAGTCTTGACCATGGAACCTGGAGTTGCACCTATTGAGAAAGGCGCCGTAGCGATCGCGGACGGCAAGATCGTCGAGATTGGTTTGGTCTCCGAACTGCTTGAACAGGCTCCGACCTGTGAGGTCCTCGATGCCGGCAACTGTCTCGTGATGCCGGGCCTGGTCAATACGCACTCCCACCTCGCAATGTCGCTGCTCCGCGGTCTCGCCGACGATCTTCCGCTCAAGACCTGGCTGGAAGAGCACATCTGGCCGGCGGAGGGGAAGCACATGGACCGCAAGACCGTCGCCCTCGGTACTCAGCTGGCCGCCGCCGAACAACTGCTCAGCGGCATCACGACGACCACCGACATGTACTTTTTCGCCGACGCAGTATGTGAGGTTCTCGCAGACGCCGGAATGCGTGGTGTCATTGCCGAGAGCCTGATCGACGCCTCGACACCACGGTGCGCTACGCCTGAAGAGATGTTGGTCAAACAACGAGAACTCTGTGAGGGCTGGCAAAACCACCCCTTGATCACACCCTCGATTGCGGCCCACGCCCCCTACACCGTCTGTGGCGCAAACCTGATCAAGGAGGCCGAACTGGCCGAGGAGTTCGGCGTTCCACTTCAAATTCACCTGTCCGAAACCAGGTGGGAGGTCGAGACATCGATCGAACAAAAGGGCGCCTCGCCGGTCGCCTATCTCGAGGGACTGGGTTTCCTCTCCGAGCAGGTCGTTGCCGCCCACTGCGTTCACCTCGACCGTCACGACATCGAAATCCTGGCGGAGAACCAGGTCGGTGTTTCCCACAACCCGGTATCCAACCTCAAGCTGGCTTCAGGAGTCGCCCCGGTACCCGAAATGCTCGAAGCCGGCGTCCGATTGGGACTGGGAACCGACGGCGCCGCATCCAACAACACCCTGGATCTTCTGCGAGACCTTCAGATCGCAGCACTACTGCACAAGAGTGTATCCGGTGACCCCACCACCCTGCCCGCAGCAACAATCCTGTCCGCAGCGACTTGCGGCGGCGCCGAGATTCTCGGTCTTGGAGATCGTATCGGTGTGCTCAAGCCGGGCATGGAAGCCGACATCGCCTGCTTTGCCCTCGACGAGGCCCATGCGACGCCGATCTACGATCCGTGGTCACATATGGTCTTCGCGGCACGAGCAGCCGACACCCGTCACGTCATCGTTCGAGGCAAGGTGGTCGTCAGGAACCGCCAATTGACGACGATGGATCTCGAAGAGATTCGCGCACGATCCGCCGAAGCAGCCAAGAAAATTTCAGGCTGAAATGACTTAACCCGTAGTTCTCGCCACACCTCCGCACCTCGCAACGAAAACTGGTGAGAACTACGGGGTTGGGGTGGCCTGTTCCCTGCTCCCTCGCCAAAAAAACGCCGCCCCGAAGGGCGGCGTTTTTCAGATTGTAATGTCGGATCAGAACCCGAAAGAAAGACCCAGATTTGCGATCAAGGGATCCATCGCCACAGGTCCGGTGACTGCATCATTATCAAACTCGGCGTCGAGGAACCGAACACCACCGGTCAAGCTCCATGCGGTCGCTTTTCCCAGCGGAATATCCAATCCCAGTTGGGCGCCGACACCGGTGTCCGAACCACCCTGCCAGTCACCGGTCTCTCCGAACGAGGCGTCATCAACATCCACCTGGGCGACTACCGGCCCCAGGAAGAAATCAACACCGGACCGACCACGGAAGTGGAAGTTCAGGGCGAAGTGCGCCATGGTCACTCCCACACTTTCGGTCTCCACGACGCTGTCGGCTCCTGAAGTTATTTTCCGGTGGGCATCAACATCGCCTCCCAGGAAGCCGATCTCGAAACCGAGCAATCGGGTCGGATGGTACTCGAGGTCCAGCTCGGCCGCGACTGAAGAATCAAAGACCTGCTCTCCAGAGCCACCGGTGACACCTCCGAAATTGGTGATCCGGTCCGTCGGAGAAATCACGACCGCTTTCGGCCTGAGGTTCCACCGAGGCCTGATGAACACCGTGGCCTCACACCCGGCTTCCTCGCCGATCTCGTTGGTGGCGCCACCTTGTACCCGATAAAGCCCAGGCTTGGAGAACGTCGTCGTGTACGGCAGTTCGGGCCCCGGCACCAGGCGCTCGACTTCTTGACCCTTGCCGTCGAGCACACGAAGGGCGAATCCGTCTTCTACCCAGTGCCCATTGGCATTGACCGTGATCGGCTGACGCACAAAGAAGTCGTCGCCATTAAGGGCCAAGGTGCACTCGGCAGGAGGCGCCGGACATGCGGGCACGGTCACTTCCTTCTCTGTCCTCTGGATCTTGCCGTCGCGAGCGGAGTTCTCGGCAACGATTCGGAAGGTCAGGTCTGCCTCATAGGGCGCCGGATCTTCCAACGATCCAGCCTCGACCGCGTGACCGATGCCCTCGGCAGTCATCACCACCAGCTGCGCACTCGAATCGGAGTCCCCGGTATCGATCGTGATCATTCCCGTCGCGCAGTCCCGATCAACACCAAGGAAGACAACCGGAACCGGAATCGGCGGTTTGACGACAGTTCTCGTTCCCAACAACGCCAGATTGCCGCAGACCTTGGGAATAACGAAGGTATGGATGGTCTCCTGCAACATGCCATCGACCGTGACGTTAAACTTCCATGCGTCGTAGAGTGTTTTCGAAGCCATGCCGACGGGACCAAAGGAGGTGACAACACCCTTTTTCTTGGTCGCCATCCACTGCAGGATATCGCCTTGGCCGAGCTTCACCTCGGTCATAGGACCTCTCTCGATCGCTCGAAGGACGCCTTCAGTGGCATCACCAAGGCCTTGAGCCTCCCCTTCGGGTTCAGGAGCCCCTTCCGGGCCGAGGTCTATTTCGTCAATCTGAAGAGCTTCACGAATCTCAAGTGGGGGACCAAGGAACCGGTGGCTTTCAAGGACGGGGAATTGGGGCTTGTCAGGCTGCGCGCCTTCGGTGCCTATGCCATGCGGGTCGTGCAGCCGGTGCTTTTCATTAATACCCTCGTGGGGACACAGGGTCGATACGAGGCCGATAGCCTGGAGGATTACCTACGGGAAATCATCGTCTCCCGGTTCAATGACCTGCTGGGCGAGACACTGGATAACATCTTTCAACTGCCGCGGATCTACGACGAACTGGGCGTGGGCTTGAAGGCCAGGGTGCAGGAGGATTTCGGCAAGTACGGCATGAGGCTGGAGGAACTTTACATCAACTCCATAACACCTCCTGCGGAAGTGCAGAAGATGATCGACGAAAAGAGCGGTCTCATGGCGGTGGGAGACCTGGACAAGTTCATGAAGTACAAGGCAGCCAAGGCCATGGGTGATGCCGCCCGCGCCGGAGGTGCCGGCGGAGAAGGAGCAGGCGGCGCGGCCTCGGGCATGGGTGTGGGGCTGGGGGCGGGGCTGGGCATGATGATGCCGTCCATCCTGCAGCAGGCCATGAAAGGGGAAAAGGCGGCCGCTGGAATCTCCTGTCCCAAATGCCACAACAGCGTCTCCAGTGACGCGCGATTTTGCCCCATGTGCGGGCACCAGATGGTCATCGTGAACAAGTGTCTCAACTGCGGCAAGGACCTGCCCCCCGAGGCGAGGTTCTGCATGGTGTGCGGCGCCGCCGTGGAAAGAGCTGAAGGCCGATGTCCTCATTGCGGGGCCGAGGCCATGCCGGGGGCGGTGTTCTGCAATCAGGTGTCTAAAA
>JAOZPW010000272.1 GCA_029932545.1 Thermoanaerobaculales bacterium
CCCTGCCGGGCGACGCGCGATGTCCCAGCCCCGCAACGAGCGCCCCCTCGTTTCGAACTTTTTGCAAGAGGCTCAGCTGAAAGCTGAGAGCTCCTGAAAGCTGAGAGCTGAGAGCTGAGAGCTTTATCCCGCACGGCGGCGCTCCCGTCGATCAAACAGTGCCTGTACCGCCGGCAGATAGTCTTGGTCAGTCGACAAATCGACCACGTCAACCCCAGGCATGACAATTTTCTCGCGCGTCCCGCGGGTCCGCCCGGCAATCCAACGCCTGCCCTTCTCGACATCGGCCACCGGAATCACGCCACTCTCGACGCCTCTGGTCAACAAGGGATCTCCCACCCGAACCACCACGACATCATGACGTCCGGCCAACGCAGCCAGCATTCGGCGGGGCAGGCTGCAGGTCCGGTCGACCATCAAGATCACCACGCCGCGTCGATGGAGTAAACGCCCTGCGGCATTGACCGCCTCCTCAACCGCCGTACCTCGGCCGCCAGGAGCCGCTCCCAGTACCTCTCGAACCACCCGGAGACCATGGCGCCAACCGGAACGAGGCGGAATCAACGACCGAATTCGATCATCGAACAAGACAGCGCCAATCCGGTCCTGTTTCGATGCAGCCAGGGCAAACAGACTGGAGGCCTCGGCAATCAAATCATGCACTGTCATCACTCCGGAACCGAACCGGGTCGATGCCGAAAGATCCACCAGAAGCAACACCGTCAGGTCCCGTTCTTCGTGATATCGCTTGACGTGCAGTTCGCCTGTTCTGGCCGTCACGTTCCAGTCGATTGTCCGCACGTCGTCACCGCTGCGATACTCCCGGACTTCGTCGAACTCCAGGCCACGACCCTTGAAGGCGCTGCGATAGCGCCCCGCCATGCCCGCCTCCATCGCCTGGCGCGCGCGAATTTCCAGGCGCCTGACCTGGGCACGGAGTTCAGGACCGACGCGCTGAACAGGATCGGCCGGAACCGTTTTGCCCAACCACCGGGCCAAATTTCCCGGGATCGAACTCACGGCACCTCCACCGCCAACAACAGTCGTTCGACCACATCCTCTGCGCCGACACCCTCGGCCTCCGCCTCGTAGGTCAAGACCATACGATGCCGCAGGACGGCCGGCGCCAACTCCTTGACGTCTTCCGGCGTTACGAAGGCCCGGCCCCGGACCAGGGCCAGGGCACGGCTCCCGACTGCCAAGGCGATCGAGGCACGAGGCGAGGCACCAAAGGCGATTAGCGGTGCCAGATCGCCCAGACCAACCTCAGCCGGGCGCCTCGAAGCAGCCACCAAATTGACGATGTAAGACCGAATACGGTCGTCCAGATAGACCTCTCGGGCCACCTGCTCCAACTCACCAAGTTCATCGAGGGAGGTAATGCACTGTGCGGTTGGAAAGGACTCGCCCAGATGATACTCCAGGACCTTGCGCTCCTCGTCGAGAGCCGGATAGTCGACCAGAACCTTGAAAAGGAACCGGTCAAGTTGCGCCTCGGGCAGCGGGTAGGTTCCCTCCTGTTCGATCGGGTTCTGGGTTGCCAGAACGACGAAGGGCTCGGGCAGGAGGAAGGTCTCGTCACCAATTGTGACCTGACGTTCCTGCATCGCCTCCAGCAGGGCCGATTGTACCTTGGCCGGTGCGCGGTTGATCTCGTCTGCCAACACCAGGTTGGCAAATACCGGCCCCTTGTGAGCCACAAATTCCGAGGTCTTGGGGTCAAAAATTAAGGTCCCCGTCACATCGGACGGCAGCAAATCCGGTGTGAATTGCAGCCGTTGGAAGGCGCCGCCGACCACGGAGGCCAGGCTCCGAACCAGCAGGGTCTTGGCCAGACCCGGCACGCCCTCGAGCAGGACATGACCGCGGCACAACAGTGCCACGAGCACCGTTTCCACAAGTCGATCCTGGCCGACGACCACTGCGGATACGGCCCGCTGAATTTCTCCCAACCGGGCCGCAGCCCGATCTACCTGTCGTTCTTCAAGTCGTTGTTCCATCACGCTCCCCCGGGGCCAGTTGGCCCGACCAAGCCCTTAATGCAAACACCATGCCGAGTTATTGGCTCGTTTTCAGCCAATCGACCGCGCCGAAAAGACCGATGGCGCCTTTTCGGCACAGCTTTTCCATTAGTGGCATCCATTGGCGTCGAATATCTTTCTCTTGATTGTCAGCAACAGAGGCGGCAACTCCCTCTTTTGTGCATTTCCGTGCCCTATTGTGACGATTTCATCGGGGTTGTCGCGGTCGGGTCGCGCTACAATGGCGCGGTGTCCAGCGAACGAATTGGCCGGTATGAAATTCTCGAGACCCTGGGCAAGGGCGCCATGGGCGTCGTCTACCTGGCACGGGACTCAATCATTGACCGGCGCGTCGCTCTCAAAACGCTCCGTATTGATATCGACCCTGATTATGCCGGGGAGTTCCGAGAGCGGTTCTTTCGCGAAGCCCGAGCCGCCGGACGTCTCAACCACTCCGGCATCGTCACGATCCATGATGTCGGCGAATGCCCCGACACCGGTCTGGTCTACATTGCGATGGAGTACATCAAGGGCCAGGATCTCGAACAGATGCTGGGGGCGGATCGGCGCCTCCACCCTGCCGAAGCAGCTCGCATTGTTGCTGAAGTGGCGCTCGGCCTGGATTACGCCCACAATCTCGGCGTCGTCCATCGGGACATCAAGCCTGCCAACATCATCCTGACGACCGATGGGTCTCCCAAGGTGATGGACTTCGGCGTCGCACGCCTCGAAAGCTCCAATCTGACCGTCGACGGGCAGTTCATCGGAACTCCGAATTTCATGTCCCCCGAGCAGATCACGGGCAAGACGGTCGACGGCCGATCCGATCTCTTTTCACTCGGCGTCGTACTGTTCAAACTCCTGACCGGAACCCGCCCTTTCAAGGGCGCAAACATGCACGAAGTGACCCTTAAAATCGCCCAGGAAGCATGCCCAATTCCATCGACGGTCGTCCCCGGCTTGCCGGCAGCCTTCAACCCGATCGTACTGAAGTGTCTGGAAAAGGATCCTGCCCGGCGGTTCCAAACTGGGGCGGAATTGGCCGAGGTCCTGGGCGCCCTGGCACGGGCTCTCGTCCCCCGTTCGGAGGACGATGCCGGCCGAACCTCCGTCACATCTTCCCAGCCCGACATACCCACATCCGAGCCCGTTTCAAAAAGCCGATCGTTTGATTTTCGCCACCCTCTCAAAGATCTCCCGCTCCCCAGTTGGATCTACTGGCCTGTCGAAGGCCGTTGGGCGGCAGCGATCATCGGCGGCTGGGCACTGATCATCCTGATCGCAGTCGTGATATTGAACATGACGGTCGACCGTGGACCTTGGCCCAGCCCTTCGGCCGAAGCGGTTCTCGGGCGACACTGGACGGTCAAGAAGTACATGCACGCGCAAGACGCTTTGGCGCACGGTAATCTGCCGGCTGCAGAAGCCGCCTGCCTCCAGGCCCTCCACCAAGCCCCGGCTTCACCGGGAGGACGGGCACTGGCCGCCCAGATCCATCGAGCCCTGGAAACCGAAGAGACCATCCTCGCTGACCGAAATCGAGTGGAGGATCTGGTGAGCGAGGGACGAGATTTCTATCGCAAGGGCCGATACCAGTCAGCCGTGCAACGCTTCAAACAGGCTCTGGACATTGATGCCGGCCACGAACTGGCCTCCAGCTATTTCGAGCTGGCTTCAGAGCGGCTCAAGGATACCCGGAGACAGCCAACCCACCGGACCACCCCAGTCCGGACAACCACAGCCATTGCTGCACAGCCAAAACCGGCCCCACCACAGGCCGAACCCATCCCGGGCCTGGTCAAGATTCACCTTCGCTTTGACTCACCCCTGAACTCCGGCCATCTGACCGTGACCCTTGACGGCGAGAGTCTCGAAGAGATTCCCTTTGACTTTTCCCGCAAGGGCCTTTTGGGTATCAAACGCAAGGGGACAGGCGCCCTCAGACGAACCTTGATCGCGCCAAGCGGCCACCACACCATCGGCATCAAGCTGTTCTCGGAGAAACTGGGCACACCAGCCGAGGCGTCTTTCGAGGAAAATCTGGTCGCCGGCAGTCAATGGTCCCTGCGGACCGACCTGCCCTCAGTGAAGGCGAGACCGTCGTTCTTCCTGATCAGGTCCGATTGAGGCATCAGGCGATGGCTCTTCGTACGCTGACACTGTCGAGCAGTTGGGGTGATCTTCTGCTCAGTGGCGGCTCCCGAGCCGGGGAGGGAACGCTCCTGGTACTGCCGCAACTCCGCCTGGCCCTGGATATCGGCCGGCCGCACAGGATTCTGCCGCCGGTGACCACCGCCTGCCTCAGTCACGGCCACATCGACCATCTGGGCGGCCTGGCCTACTGGGCAAGCCAGCGCTACCTCAACTCCATGGGACCGGCCACACTCCTGGTGCCCGAGCCGATAGCCGCCGACGTCACCGAACTGTTGAACCTCCACGCCCGGCTCGAAGGCGGCAAGCCCTACGATATCGATCTCAAGCCGGTGTCGGCCGCTGCCGTCCACCCACTGAGGACAGATTTTCACCTGGAGTTCTTCCCAACAGATCATTGGATCCCAACCCTGGGCAGCCGCGTTCTTTGGACCCGGAGGCGCCTCCTGCCCGAACTTGCCGGGGTAGAACCCGCCGAGCTTGCTGCCCTCCGGAAGAGCGGCACCCAGATCACCTCCGAGATCGTCACCCCCCTGGTGAGCTATGGGGCCGACACCGGCCCAGGTCTGTTCGCCAACAAAAGGGCCCTCGACGCAGAGATCCTGCTCCTGGAATGTTCCTTTTGGAAAGACGGCGACCTTGAACGGGCCCGCACCTACGGACACCTTCACATTTCAGACCTGCTCGAAATCGCCCCATACCTCAAATGTCGACACCTGGTTCTGCTCCACGCCTCCCGTCGAACCCGGCTCCACGAGGTCGAACAGATCATGGCCGCCGAGCTGGCGCCGGTTTTCGGCGGCCAGCTTCACCATATGATGGTCGAATGGGAGTAGGCAAGAGGGAGGGGGAGAGGGGGTCCTGTCCGTGTCGTCCCGAGCCCGAGCCCGTTATCGTTATCGTTGCCGGGTTTCAAGAGTATTCGGAGAAGTCGATTTGATCATCGAGG